>JBCCZH010000146.1:0-6999 GCA_039188075.1 Pseudomonadota bacterium | reverse complement strand
TCTGCGTGAGTTTGAAACCAATCTGGTGCCGACCTTTGAAGCGGAGTCGAATACGGTTCAGGCGCAAATTCAGTATGAGTTTGACAATGACCTGACCTTCACATTCCTGGCCAGCCACAATGACAATTTCCGGCTGTTCACCGATGACTACAACAAAGGCATCGGCACGGTCCCGTTCAACATCACGCCACTAACACCAGACCTTGATGGCGACGGCGATGGCGACTTCCCTGGCGGACCAGCGCTGGGACTCGACATTCCCGTCGATACGCGCCTGCGGGCGCCAGCCGACACGTTGCTGGCAACCGATAATTCAAGCTCGGACTTTGAAACCACCTCCCTGGAGGCGCGTTTGCAGTCTGATTTTGATGGCGATTTCAACTTCACGCTTGGGGCCTTGAAGCTCGATTCCATTGGCGAAACGAATTACTTCGTCTTCTTCAACACCGCAGAAGCGCTCGGCGCGGCAACCGGTCT
Organism: Pseudomonadota bacterium; assembly: GCA_039188075.1. Taxonomy (GTDB): domain Bacteria; phylum Pseudomonadota; class Alphaproteobacteria; order Caulobacterales; family Hyphomonadaceae; genus Henriciella. Next base: position 6,522 of record JBCCZH010000146.1, on the reverse strand, counting down.
GCCCGGCGATCGCACCTACTTCCTCAGCCGCAGCCCTTACAAGCTGGATGCGCTGGGTGTGTTTGGTGAAGCCTATTGGGATGCCACGGACAATCTCACCTGGACCCTCGGCCTTCGTTACACGAATGACCAAAAGCGTCAGGAAAACACGCCAAGCTTGCTATTGGCCCCAGGAACAGCGTTCCCGGGCGAACAGAACGGCTTTGCCCAAGGCGGTCCGGCTCAAGAAGCCGAGTTTGAGGAAATCACAGGTCGCTTCGGCTTTGATTATCAAGCGGGCAGCTTCTGGTTCACCGATGACAGCTTGCTCTATGCCAATATCGCACGGGGCTATAAGGGTGGCGGTATCAACCCACCGCAATCAGAAGGCCTGGCCGCGGTCAGCAATACGTTTGATCCGGAGTTCATCAACGCCTTCGAAGTTGGCTCCAAGAGCACGCTCTTTGGCGGTGCCGGTATCCTGAATCTTGCCGCTTTCTATTATGATTATGAAGGCTATCAGATCTCTTCCATCGTCAACCGGACCTCGGTGAATGAGAATGTCGATGCCAAAGTGCTCGGCTTTGAAGGTGAGTTCTATTATCAGGTAACGGATAATTTCCGCATCGATTCAACAATCGGCCTGCTGAATTCAGAGCTCGCAGATCAGGCGCCTCTGCTGGACACATACGACCAGACTGGCGGCGATCCGAGCCTCGTGGTCGTCAAGGATGCCGGAACAACACAAAACTGTGTGGCGCCACTTGCCGACGTAAACACGCTACTGACAGCAGGTGGCGGGGCCTTTGCAGGTCTGGCGGCTTTCCTGTGTACGCCAGATGCGCCGCAAGGCACGCTGGGCGGCGCAACGCTCAACCAGACGCTGGCCGCCAACGGTCTGCCAACGTTTGATGGCGCGGTGGGCAACCCGGTTGATGTGTCCGGCAACAAACTGCCGCTGGCCCCGGAGATCACGTTCTCACTCGGTGCTGAATATGTCTTCGACGTGAATGAGAGCTGGGACCTGTCGATCCGTGGTGACTTCTACCATCGCGGTGAAGTGTTTACCCGGATCTTCAATCTCGAAGCGGATCGTCTCGACAGTTTCCAGAACGCGAATGCGGCGATCCAGCTGACCAATGAGGACTCCAACCTCGAGATCGAGCTGTTCGTGAAGAACCTGCTTGAGGAAGATCAGCTGACCAATCAGTATCTGACCGATGCGTCTTCGGGCTTGTTCACAAACGTGTTCTTGCTCGAGCCGCGTCAGTTCGGCTTCCGCGTAGCAAAACGCTGGTAAGTCACACAAGGGGCCCTTGCGATGAGCAGGGGGAGAGAGGAGAAGGGCGATCCATTCGGGTCGCCCTTCTTTCTTTTGCGCCTGAAACCACTATGTTCAGGGCAAATTCCATATCAGGAGATTCGCCGTGCTGCGTTCAAGCCTTTCTGTCCTCGCCCTTGCCACCCTGACCGCTTGTGCCGGTCAAGCCGCCGCCCCCGAACCCGAAGCCGACGGCTCGATAGTTTCTGCGACCGGTCTGAAACTGGTTCCGGTGGCAGAAGGCCTGGAATTTCCCTGGGGCATGGCGGCGCTGCCGAATGGCGATCTGCTGGTGACCGAACGCGAAGGACGGTTGCGCCTGATCCAGGGCGGTAACCTGGTCGAAGCGCCTCTGACGGGCCTGCCAGATGATATCCTGGTGGCTGGCCAGGGCGGCCTGCTCGGCATTCTGCTGGACCCCGCATTCGAAACCAATCGCAAACTCTATCTCAGCTACTCCAAGGATATGGACGGGTCGAACACGACCGCCGTCGTGTCCGCCACGCTGGCCGAGGATGCCTCCGGGCTGAGCGATGTGACAGAGATCTTCCTCGGCGAGACGCGGGAAACGACCTTCCATTATGGCTCGCGCATGGCGTTCCTGCCGGATGGATCGATGATCGTCACGCTTGGCGATGGCTATCGCTACATGCAGGACGCTCAGGACCCGGCCCTGCTGCACGGCAAGATTGCCCGTATCATGCCGGATGGCTCCCTGCCGGCCGACAATCCCTTCGCCAATGGTGGCGGCAATCCAGCGGTCTGGTCCTATGGCCATCGCAATGTACAGGGCCTGGTCTATCATTCCGGTGCCAATCTGCTGATCGCGCATGAGCATGGCCCGAAAGGCGGCGATGAGCTGAATGTGATTGAGCCTGGCAATAATTATGGCTGGCCGACCATCACCTACGGCATCAATTATGATGGCACCATCATCACTGACGAGACCGAAGCGCCAGGCATGGAACAACCGGATGTCAAATGGGTGCCGTCCATTGCCCCGTCCGGCATGGCGATTGTCGAAACGGCGGGCTTTGAAGACTGGTCGGGCGACCTCCTGATCGGCGCCATGGATGGTCCGAGCGGGCAGAAACTGGTGCGCGTGGATATCAGCGCCGATGGCACCATTGGTGAGACCGAAGACTTGCTGAATGATCTGCAAACCGGCTTCCGCGATGTGATCTCAACCCCGGACGCGATCTATGTCGCCACCAATCTGCTGGACGGGATTGTCTATCGGGTCGAAAAGGCGAGCTAGACGCCGCGCCGCGAGCGCAAGGCTGTGGCGAGCGTGCCATCGTCGAGATGGTCAAGCTCGCCGCCTACCGGCACGCCGTGCGCCAGCCGCGTGACTTCAACACCAAGACCTTCCAGCCGTTCGGCGACATAATGCGCCGTGGTCTGGCCATCGACCGTGGCATTGAGCGCCAGAATGACCTCGCGCACGCCGCCCTGTTTGACGCGGTCGATCAGCATGCCAATGGTCAGGTCATCCGGCCCAACGCCGTCCAGCGCGCTCATAACGCCGCCCAGGACGTGATAGCGGCCGCGAAAGGCCGCGGCGCGTTCCAGGGCCCATAGGTCCGGCACATCCTCGACCACACAAATCAGACCGTCATCGCGGCCCGGCGCCTGGCACACCGCGCAGGGCTGGAGCGTGTCATAATTGCCGCAGACCTGGCATTGCTCAATCTTGTCAGCCGCCTCGGCCAGCGCTTCAGCCATGGGGCGCAGCAGGGAGTCCTGCCGTTTCAACAGGAACAGGGCCGCCCGACGGGCCGAGCGCGGCCCCAATCCGGGCAGGCGCGCGATCAGATCGATCATGCGCTGAATTTCGGGACCTGCGGACGATTTGCTCATAGGCGCTAATGTGCGGGACTCGGAGCGGGAAGCAAGTGCGAGGATTCAGCTTTGCAGATTCCAAAATTAGGGTTATTACCCTAGAAACAGAAATTCGGAGGAAACAATGGCAGATACAGCGCATCTTTTGGAAGAGTCCGGCATCCCGGACCCGAACACCCTGCCCCTGGAAAAACTTGATGTTTCGCTCGCGGAGCTGTTCGAGGCGAATGTTCATGGCGCCTATTTCCGACGCTTGCGAAATGAGGACCCGGTCCATTACTGCCCCGACAGCCAGTTTGGCCCGTACTGGTCGGTCACCAAGTATGATGACATTGTTGCCGTCGACTCCAATCACAAGGTGTTCTCCTCGCATCGGGACATTGTCATCGGGGATGCCCCGGCAGACTTTAACACGCCAATGTTCATCGCCATGGATGGCCAGAAACATGTCGACCAGCGCAAGGCCGCGTCGCCCGCCGTCGCGCCCTCGCAACTGTCAGACATTGAAGCGCTGATCCGCCAGCGTGTGTGCAACATTCTTGATGACCTGCCGGTCGGCGAGCGGATCAACTGGGTCGAGCATGTCTCGAAAGAGCTGACCACGCAAATGCTGGCCACCCTGTTCGATTTCCCGTTCGAAGATCGTCACCTCCTGCCCTATTGGTCAGATGTCACCACCACGTCCGAGACAGTCGGCATTGAAGTCGACATGAAAGAGCGCGAGCGTGTGCTGCACGAATGCCTGGCCTATTTCACCCGGCTTTGGCACGAGCGCGCCGCCCAGCCGAAAAAGTTCGATTTCATCTCGCTGATGGCACACAATCCAAATACCAAGGACATGGTCAATGATCCGATGGAGCTGCTCGGCAATCTGATGCTGCTCATCGTTGGCGGCAATGATACGACGCGCAATTCGATCAGCGCCGGGATTGTTGAACTCCACCACCATCCGGACGAGTTTGCCAAGCTGAAAGCCAACCCGTCTTTGATCCCGAACATGGTCTCGGAAATCATTCGCTACCAGACGCCGCTCGGCCATATGCGGCGCACCGCGCTGGAGGATATTGAACTCGGCGGCAAGCAGATCAGGAAAGGCGACAAGGTCATCATGTGGTATGTCTCCGGCAATCGCGACGAGACGGTGATCGAAGATCCGGACCGGTTCTGGATCGACCGACCGAATGCAAGGCGTCACCTGTCCTTCGGGTTTGGCGTGCATCGCTGCATGGGCAATCGCGTCGGCGAAATGCAATTGCGCATCCTCTGGGAAGAGATCCTGAACCGGTTCGACCGGATTGAGCTGGTCGATGAGCCGACCCGCGTCCTATCCAATTTCGTCATGGGCTATACGGACGTGCCAGTCGTGGTACATGCCAAGGCCTGATGAAGACCCGCGACCGCATTCTGAAGACAGCGCGCGCGCTGTTCAACGCCCATCGCTTCGGCAATGTCACCACGGCCGACCTGGCGCGCGAATGCGGCATCGCGGAAGGCAATCTGTGGTATCATTTCAAGAACAAGCGCGCCTTGCTTGATGCACTGACGGAGCAATTCCTGGAAGATGTCGAAGGGCGCCTCGCCATGCTGCCAAGCGCGCCTGATACGCTTTTGGTAGACTATGCTGCGATGCTGACCGCCTTGATGGAAGAGCAGCGTCAGTATCGTTTCCTGTATCGCGACCAGGCGGATTATGGCGAGCATACAGAACGACTCCTGCAGCGCCTGCCGGGCATCTATCGCGACACGCACACGCAGTTTCAGGCCTTTCTGCATGGCATGATCAAAGCCGGTCATCTCGACCTGCCGCCAGAGCGCTTGCCCGACCTGACGACAAATTGCGTGATCATTCTGCGCTATCAATTGGAATATCTGCGCGAGCGCGGCGAGGATAGCGATATTGGCTCCGGCGCCGTGCGCAGCGCCATACGGCAGCACCTGACCCTGTTCGAAACCGCCATGACGCCATCCGCGCGGGCGGAGCTAGGGCACGCCCTCGATCAGTCTTTCGCAACCGTATAAGTCCCTCCGTGGGCGATCGCGACGTCTTCCCCCCTTCCACGCCGCACCAAAGCGGCGCAGAGTGGGGCATGACAATTCGCGTACGAGGGCGACACCATGGGTCATGAAGGTCAGGAATTGCTGATCAAGGATGCGCTGGTCTTTCTGCTGGCGGCTGGTCTGGTCGTGCCCATCTTGCGGGCCCTGAAACTCCCGGCCGTAGTTGGGTTCATTCTGGCTGGTGTAGCATTGGGCCCGAGCGGTTTCAGCGCGTTCAGCGACCAGGTGCCGATCCTCGAATATGTCACGATTTCAGATCCCGCAGCTGCCGCGCCTTTTGCCGAACTCGGCGTGCTGTTCCTGCTCTTCCTGCTGGGCCTTGAATTGTCGTTCCAGAAGCTTTGGGCGCTGAAGCGCACAGTGTTCGGGGCCGGGACCATGCAGGCCGTGCTCAGCGCCATCGTCATCGGCTATGGCCTGACCCTGATCGGCCTGCCGCCGACTGAGGCGGTGATTATCGGCCTGGCTTTGGCGCTGTCATCGACCGCGATCGTTATGCAAATCCTGATCGAACAGAAACGCGCGGCCAGTCCGGTCGGGCGCAGCGCGTTAGGGGTGTTACTGTTTCAGGACATACTCGTCGCCCCGATCCTGATCTTTGTCGGCTTCACGGCCAGCCGCGGCGAGTCCGATCTGGCGACCGTGCTCCTGCAGGCCTCGTTCAATGGCTTTCTGGCGCTCGCGATCATCTTCGTGATTGGTCGGTTCCTGTTGCGCCATCTGTTCCGACTGGCGATCAATGCAGGCGGGCGGGACTTCCTGATGGCGATCACGCTACTGACCGTCGTGGGCGCGTCGGTGATCACCTATAATGCGGGACTGTCTCTGGCGCTCGGCGCGTTCCTGGCAGGCCTGCTTCTGGGTGAGACCGAGTTCAAGCATCAGACCGAGATCGACCTTGAGCCGTTTAAAGGCCTCCTGCTCGGCCTGTTCTTCCTGACTGTTGGCCTCGCCATCGACTTGTCTGTGGTGATCGACAATTGGCAGATCGTGCTCGGTGGACTGGCCGCCCTTCTGATCCTGAAAGCGGTGATCGCCTTCATCGCGATCCGGGTCTTTGCCGGCAATGGCGAAGTCTCGATCGAAACCGCGTCGCTGCTGGCCCCCGCCGGTGAGTTTGCGTTTGTCATCCTGGGCGCCGGCGTCGCAGCAGGCTCGGTCGCGGCGGGCAATTCCACCATCGTCAGCGCCATTGTCGCTTTGTCCATGCTGATCATCGCGGGGAGCTGGCGCACCGGACGCTGGCTCGCCAAACAGGTTCAGACCCGCAAAGTCGATTTCCTCGTCCAGCCGGATGCCAGCGACAGCGAAGGGCATGTCAT
>JBCCZH010000145.1:0-7026 GCA_039188075.1 Pseudomonadota bacterium | reverse complement strand
CTGCCTCAGTCCTGACTTTGGATCGCGCCTGGCCCGGTCTGATATCCAGCAGATTGGTCATTTCCGGAGTCGCAACAAAGGATGCGCCATCAGATACGGCGTCTCGGATGAGCGCGCTCGCGGCCTCAATGTTTGGGGCGACCTCTGTTGTGGATCGCAATTGAATACAGGCGGCGCGCACAATTGTCATACGACAACTCTACCACTCGCAAGACGCGAGACCAGCCCGGAAAAGCAAGACATAATAGGCATGAGTGACAGCAGAGGCGTCGCCTGCAAATTTGCATTCGCACCGCAAGAGTGGTTCACTTTAAGGGCGTAACGTGAATGGGTGGACAGGACGCGTGCGGGTATTCATCAGCTATAGCTCGTCAGACCGGAATGCCGTCCGCGCGCTCGTCGACGGACTGAAGCAAATTCGCCCCGACTGGGACCCCTTTTTCGACCAATATTCATTGCGGACCGGGTATTGGATGCCGCAACTGGCCAAGGGTGTGGAAGGTGCCGATGCGTTCGTCTTCCTGTTCGGAGACCGGCTCGGGCCCTGGCAGACAATTGAATATTACGGCGCCTTCGACAAACGCGTGAAGGATGCGGCGATCCCGATTGTGCCTGTCCTGATGCAGGACGCGCCGATTCCAGGGCTGCCATTTCTTGAGCAGCTGCAATGGCTGCAGACGCCGGATCTGGTCGGTCAGGACTCTATTGCGCAGGTTGCAGCGGCCCTTGAGCGTCCGGGAAGGGCGGAACAATCCTCGACCTGGCGATATGTCGATCCGTATCGCGGGTTGAAGGCCTTGCGTGAAGAAGATTCAGCCTTGCTGTTTGGCCGGGATGATCTGGTCATTGACCTCATCAATTCCGTTGCCATGCCGAGCGGCAAGGTGACCATGGCGGTCGGCAATTCGGGCATTGGCAAGTCATCCTTGATTTTTGCTGGCGTCCTGGCAGCGCTTGAGCGCCAGGGCTGGATCAGTCGGCAGATCTCGGCACCCTGGCCCGCCGCATTGGCCGAAAGCCGAACCTGGGTGCGGTTAAAGCTGGCGCCCCGGGAAGATCCGCTGCGCCAATTGGCGCGGACATTTGTCGCCCAGTGGATGACCGAAACCGATGCCAGTTATCACGATGAATTGGACAAATGGGAAGCACGCCTGATCAAGCGGGACAGTCGCATCAATGATTTGTTAATCGCTGCGGATGCCGGCGCCCGCGCCAAGGGAGTCGAACCACCGGCCAAATATGTGCTCTATGTCGATCAGGGTGAGGAATTGTATACCCGCTCGGATCCGGAACAGGCGAGGCGTTTCTCGCAGCTCCTGGCGCAGGCAGCAGAGACGGACCGGTGCCGGGTCCTGATGAGCATTAGGTCTGATTTTTACGGCAAATTGCAGGAAGATGCCGTGCTATTGGCCGCCTCGAACAAGTTCGACATTCCGCCGCTCAGCAAAGCTGGTTTACGTGAAGTCGTCGAGGCGCCGGCCAACCGCTTCTCTGCGCAATTCGAACCTGGACTGGTTGAAACCCTGATTTCCGCGGCATTTGACGCGCCGTCCGGCCTGCCGCTCCTGTCCTATCAGATGGATGCCTTATGGTCGGATATGATTGCCCGCGATGATGGCACTCTGCGCCCGCCGCCCATGACCAGAGAGTTCGAGATTGCCAGTGCTCTGATCGAAAAGGCAGACGGATATCTCGCCGCCCATCCTGATCTGGAAAGCGCCACGCGTCGGCTGTTCTGCGCTCGTCTGGCGCATGTCCCTCAGCAAGGGCCGCCAACCCGGCAGGTGGCACTCTATCAGTCCCTGTCCGCGGATGAGAAGCGCGTGGTGGAGGACCTGTCTGGCCCTGAATACCGGTTGATCAGCACCGGCGAGAATGAAGACGGCGATGCGACCGTCGAGGTCGGGCATGAAACCCTGCTGACCTCCTGGTCGCGCCTGCGCAACTGGATCGAGGATCGTCGTGCGTTCTATGCCTGGCTGACGGACATTCAGGCTGATCGCGCCAGCTATGACAATCATCCCGAGCGCAAGGCGCTGCTAATGGGGCGTCGACTGGAAACCGCGAAACTGCATTTGCAAGCTTATCCGGCCGATATTCCAGGCGCCGAAAAGCGCTTTGTTGAAGAGAGCGAAAAAGCTGAGCGTAAGGATAATCGCATTCGAGCCACTGTGCGCTGGACCTTTTTGTCGGTGTTGATTGCGGGACTGGTTGGCCTGGCAGCGATGTTGAACTGGGCGATCGAACAGAGACGGGACGGGTTGGAGTTTCAGAGTCAAATTCTGGCCGACAAGGTTTTCGAACTGATCGAGCAGGAGCAATATGAAAAGGCGATGCTGGTCGGTCTTGAAGCCTGGCGCGAAGAGGGGACTGGACCGCTGAGGTTAATCGAGCGGTGGATTCGACCGGAGCGCATGGAATTGACCGGAGCCATGCGCAGCTTATTGTTTAACGAAACAACGCGCTTCCAAAAGGGCGAATTACCAGAGAGCGATTCCATTTTGGGTTTCTATAGCGAGGTTTCCTCAGACGGGAGGTTCGTATTGGTATCGGGTCCCTTTGGTCCGGCAATCGTTTTTGACATCATGGCGGACAAACAGGTTCTTCAGTTGGATGAAGACCTGATTGGAATGGATGGGGCTGTATTCTCTTCCGATGGCCGCTTTCTGCTTTCAGGAAGCGAAGAAACTGTCCGAGTGTGGGAGGTCGATTCTGGGCGATTAGTGCATACGCTGGTCCACGACAGGACCGGAATCGTAGCCAGAGATGTATCTCCCGACGGTCGTTACATCGTGACCAGCTCCTTCTACGACATTTTTGTATGGGACGCTCGAACCGGCCTGAAAATTCATCATGCCGACACGGATCGCCCGCTGAGTTTAACAGCCTTCGCTCAGGATGGAAATTACGGCGTGTTTGGAGCAGACGGAGGTCTACTTTTGTTCGATTACGAAACGGGTCGAACCTCCAGTCTGATCGATGACGTTGGCGACGACATAGATCACATCGTTTATTCGCCTGACCGGCAATTTGTCCTGACAGCGCATGGTGATGGAACCGCCAGTTTATTCAAACTTGAGACTGGCGAACGGATTATGACTTATGGCGGTCATACGGGTCGAATCACGGGTGCTATTTTCTCGATCGATGGCCGGTTCGTCATTACGACAGGCTGGGAAAATACGGTACGCTTTTTCGATACGATGACTGGTCGTTCGCTTTTTTCCGTTCACGATGATTCTGCCATTGGGTTCTCCGTAACGGCATTATCGGATGGCATCAGCTACATCACCGTGGGCGGCGACGAGTGGCTCAATCTGAAATTGAGCGATCAGAGTCTGAGTTCGGTTGATCAAGATCAATGGGAGATTGCCGAACTGGTCAGGCAGCGAGTCACGCGGTGTCTAACACTCAACGAGCGTGAGCAATATCAGTTTGATGTGAATCCCCCGAATTGGTGTGCTGGCTTGAACACAAATACGGTGGAACAGGAAGACAACTCGCAGTCTGACGCGCCCGCCGGGGAGTAGAGGCGCATACCTCCCGGGTCAGAGACCTACCCCTCACAAACCGCGCACGTCCCTGTGAAGAGCAGTGATTGGCGTGTGCGCAAAGCGTTTCCTAAGTAGCGGTCAAGCCAAAACCGGCCGAACACAAAACATACGAAGGAATGAACCATGCTCCGTCTCTCTCCCCTCGCCGCCGCGCTCGCCGTCAGCCTGACCGGCATCGCCGCCTGCGCCCCGGCCGCACTCGCTGAAACCGCGACCGCCTCTGTTGCGGTTGCCGCTGAACTGCCCTCTGGCACGTTCGTTAAGAAGAAAAAGAAACTGAAAGGCGCATGGGAAGTCGTTCAGCGCGGTGACAAGACCTTCATCGTGTTTGGCGAGGATTTCCGCGCCGCCAACGGTCCTGACCTGAAAATCTTCCTGTCACCGCAAACCGTGGCCGACGTGACCGGCAAGACCGCCGTCAATGGCGCCATCAATATTGGTGAACTGAAAGCCACCAAAGGCACGCAGGAATATGAAGTTCCAGCGGGCATCAATCTTGACGATTTCAACAGCGTCCTGGTGCACTGCGAAGCCTATTCTGTCCTGTGGGGCGGCGGCGACCTGTAAGCTCCGAGACTCTCACACGATCCTGAAGACCCGGTGCTGAACAGTACCGGGTTTTTTACATGCGAGAATTTCTCATACGTGCCCCCACAAACAGCGGGTGGTTATGTCCGACAAAAGGCGATACTGCCCCGGCATGAGTGCCACACTTCGTCTCGGATTTCTTTGTTGTCTCGGCTGCTACACGATATGGGGCTGCCTGCCGCTCTATTTTCGGGCGCTGGACCATATCCGGCCGGAAGAAATGCTGGCGCACCGGATCCTCTGGAGCGTGCCGACCGGATTGATTCTGATCGTGATTGCACGCAACTGGCAGCAATTGCGCGCCGCGCTGACCCTGCAGCATGTCCTCTGGTTGACCGTGTCGGCGGCTTTGATCGGGGTGAACTGGCTGATCTATATCTGGGCCGTGGGCCAGGAACGCGTCATGGAGGCGAGCCTCGGCTATTATATCAACCCCCTGATCAATGTCTTGATCGGCGCCGTCTTCTTCACGGAACGACTGCGCCCGGCGCAATGGATCTCTGTGGCGCTGGCGACGATTGGTGTGGCGGTGATGACCAGCGCGCTCGGCTATCTGCCCTGGGTCGCACTGGTCCTGTGTATGACCTTCGCCTTCTATTCGGTAATCCGCAAACAGGTGCAGGTCGACAGTCGCGCCGGTTTTGTCGTCGAGGCCGCCCTGCTGGCGCCGCTGGCCCTGATCTGGCTCGGCTGGTTTGTCGGCCAGCCTGGCGGGCGCTGGATGGGGGAAGGCGGCTGGGACATTCCGATGCTGATCGCAGCTGGTCCAATCACGGCGGTCCCGCTGATCCTGTTTGCCATCGCCGCAAAGCGGTTGCGGTTTTCGACCATTGGCATGATGCAATATATCGGCCCGACCCTGCAATTTCTGATCTCGGTCCTGGTCTTTCGGGAAGTCTTCGGACTGGTCCACGCGATCGCCTTCGGCTTTATCTGGACCGCGCTGATCGTGTTTACGGTGGACAGTTTGATGGGCGAAGCCAAGGCGCGGCGTCTGGCGCGTGCCGCCGGCTCTGTCCGCTAAAAAGAAACCCGGCACAAGGCCGGGCAAAGGATAATCATAATAGGAGAGATTTGGAGCTTCCAAACTCGAATCCGACGGAGCAATTGCCGTGCCAGACTCGAGTCCCGCTTTGAGATTCAATTCGAGATTGCGTTATAAACAACCGTAAAGAGAATTTACCAGGCGTGTCGCGCGCGGATCTGCCTGCAGGCTATTGGATTGGCGATTCATCACATAAGCCGCGCTCATTTTGCGGTCGGGATCGCCCAATGCCAGGGATCCGCCCCAGCCAGAATGACACAAAGTGTCCGGGTTCGGGCCATACAGGCCGAGATTGTTGCGCATCACGCCCGCGGCGAATTCGGTAATATAAGGCAGCACCAGGTCCTGTCCTTTGACCCGGCTCTGGGTCAGCGCCTCGAACGCGGCCTCTGAAGTGACGCGTTGCCCATTCAATTCGCCGCCATTGGCATAGATGCCATAAAGCTCCGCCACCGCTTTGGCCGTGCCAATGCCATTGGCGGACGGAATTTCAATCTCCCGCCAGATGGCACCGCCGCGATCCGGCGCTGCCCATTTGGTCAGGAAGGCGGCTTTCGTCGCCTCGTTCAGCTCGCCAAGATCCGGCAAGGCGCGTGGGCGCATGATTTCGGCGACGCGGTCATGCTTGCTGGCAGGCGTGCCGATCTGGAAGTCCACGGCGGCAGGTCCCGCAATATCCTCGCGCAAGATCGTCCCGAGGCTGCGGCCATCGATCCGTTTGACCACTTCGCCAATCAGATAGCCCCAGCTGAGCGGGTGATAGCCATGCGCTGAGCCCAGCGGCCAAAGCGGGGCGAGAGACGCAAGCGCTGCCGCACAGGCGTCCGGATCAAGCCACAGGGCCGGGTCGATCGGTTCAACAAAGCCGGGCAGACCCGCCTGATGCGACACCATTTGCGCCAGCGTGACCGGGTCTTTGCCGTTCGCAGCGAAGTCCGGCCAGACGTCTGCGACGGGGGTTTCATAACCGGCCGGCAGGGCATCGATGATGCTTGCCAGAACCAGCGCCGCAATCGGCTTGGTCGTCGAATAGACGGGCACGATCGTGCGCTCATCCCACAGTTTTTCCTTACGCCGATCCGCATATCCGCCGTGCAGATCAATGATCAGCTCGCCATCCAGAAAGACCGAGAACCCGGCGCCGAGTTCCTTGTCCTCCGCGAAGTTCGCTTCAAACGCTTCCTGAACCGGCTCGAAGCCAGGCGCGGTGAATCCGGAAATGGGAAAGTCAGTCATAGCCGCCTCTTAGAGTGTTTTCACCATCTTCGCACGGGGTAAAGACTGCCCATCAACCTCAACGGTTTCGTGGAATTCAATCTCGAACCCCATAGCGGCGAAGGCGGGCTGGGCCATCAGGCTGGCATGCGTGGAGAGTTGGGTTTCGCCCGCCGAGACTGCCCGTTCCAAAATCACCGCAAACAGGCGCCGGAACAGGCCGCTGCCCTGGGCCTGCGGGCGGATATAAGCGAAATCGACATAGCCGCCGGGCTCGATCGACATGAAGCCCAGGGTCTCAAGACCCTGAACGGCGAGGATGACATGCTGTTTGGCGAGGCGCGCATGCCAGTCCGACCCTTGCCGCGGCACCGGCATCCAGGCCTGCGATTGGGCGTCCGTGTATTGGGTCGGTCCATTGTGGATTGCGTCATACATAAGCTCGCCGAGCGTGTCATAATCGGTCGCCGTCGCGGGACGAAGCTGGATCGTGTCGGACATGCTTAACCCTGGGCCAAGAGTTGATTTCAGGCGCGTGAGCGGGCACTCGTGTCGCGTTCGATCTCGCTCGTCAAGGAGACACGCTATGTCTGCATCTGCTCACCGCCCTCGCCGCTCCTGTCT
>JBCCZH010000144.1:0-7068 GCA_039188075.1 Pseudomonadota bacterium | reverse complement strand
TGCGGCGTGGATGTCGACGCTGACGAAAGTGCAGCCACAATCCGAATTCAGCGCAATGGGTCGGCTTTGAAAGCCATCAATATCGATACGCAGCCGCATCCCGGCTTCCCGACCGATCTGCAAGCGCAATTCATGGCGCTTATGTCGATCGCAGACGGGACCAGCGTCATCCGTGAAAACATTTTCGAGAATCGCTTCATGCACGCGCCGGAATTGTCGCGTCTAGGGGCGAATATCCAGGTGCGGGGCAAGGAAGCCATCGTCCAGGGCGTCTCTCAATTGCGCGGCGCACCGGTCATGGCAACTGACTTGCGCGCGTCTGTCTCACTGGTCATCGCTGGACTCGCAGCCGAAGGTGAGACACAGGTGAATCGGATTTATCACCTGGACCGCGGGTTTGAACGTTTGGAAGAGAAACTGACAGGCTGCGGCGCCAGTATTGTGCGAGTAGACGGAGACTAAAGCGTTTCATGGCTGAGGGCAGGGCATTGCGATTGATCGCAGCGGATACGGCTGATCTGGAAGTGATTTCGAGCGCTGTTCAGGACGCTGTTCTGAAAGCGGAAAATCTGAAATACGATCGCAAACGTCGGCGCTTCACTCTGGAGCTCAATCGGTTCCAATGGGAAGATTCGACCGCCAAACGCGGCCCCCAGGGGCGAGTGCGCGCCATTCTTGCTTTTGACAGCGTGCTTAGTGTCAAAACGCGCGCGGTTAGCAAAGCCGATCCGGACATGGTGTTCTCCGTGCTTTCTCTGACTTTCACACCGGCCGATGAGCCCCCCGGTGGCAAGATTTCCATCCTGTTTGCCGGCGATGGTGAGCTGGCGCTTGACGTCGAAACCATTGACGCCACCTTGCTCGACAGCGCGTATGAATGGACGACCCGGCACCGCCCGGATCATGACAAGAAACGGCGATAGGCATGGCCCGCACCTTTGATGCCCGAAAACCGGGCTTTGACACTGAATTTGAAGCGTTTTTGGATGAACCCCGCGGCGCAGTCGAGGATGTCGTGGCGACCGTTCGCGACATCATTGCTGACATTCGCGGCAATGTCGGCGAAGCCGTTGCGCGCTATACCGCCAAGTTTGATGAATTGGTGCTCGATCCAACGACGCTGCAGTCAGACATTGTCGATCTGCATCGCCTGGCCCATGCCTGTCCGGATGATCTGAAAGAAGCCGTCGATTTCGCCGCTACGCGAATTGCTGCTTATCATGAGCAACAGCGTCCAGAGGATCACCAATTCACCGATGCGGCCGGCGTTCAGTTGGGGTGGCGGTGGACGGCGCTCGACAGTGTTGGCGTCTATGTTCCCGGCGGCTTGGCATCTTATCCGAGCTCTGTTCTGATGAATGCCGTGCCGGCCAAGATTGCGGGCGTCGATCGTATCGTGATGGTTGCGCCCGCTCCGAAGGGGCAACTCGCTCCGGCTGTGGCTTACGCTGCGCTGAAAGCGGGAATTGATGAGTTCTACCCGATCGGCGGGGCGCAAGCGGTGGCGGCGCTCACCTATGGTGCTGGCCGTCTGAAACCTGTGGATAAGATTGTCGGACCCGGAAACGCGTTTGTGGCCGAAGCCAAGCGCCAGGTTTTTGGTCGGGTTGGGATTGATACAATTGCGGGACCGTCGGAAATCCTCGTTATTGCCGACGAAACGGCCAATCCAAGCTGGATCGCCGCCGACCTGTTGAGCCAGTCAGAGCATGACACCAGTTCGCAATCGATTATGATCACGACCAGCGAGGCTGTGGCCAAGTCTGTGGAAGAGGCTGTGGAAAGCCAGTTGAATTCTCTCTTCACTCAGGACCGCGCCCGGCAGGCCTGGAACGCACATGGCGCATTCATTCTCACTGAAACGCTGGATCAGGCTGCCAAGGTCGCGAATCAGATCGCGGCCGAGCACCTCGAACTTGCGATCGCGGAGCCGGAAGCCCTTTTGCCAGCCATCAAACATGCAGGAGCTGTCTTTTTAGGGCACCATACGCCGGAAGCTTTGGGCGACTATGTCACTGGTTCAAATCATGTTTTGCCAACCAGCCGCGCAGCGCGCTTCAGTTCCGGCCTGGGTTTGAATGACTTTCTAAAACGAATGAGTGTACAAAAGGCAGGTCCGGAAGGATTCGCCGCTCTGGCGCCAGCAGCATTGCGCCTCGCCGAGGCGGAGGGTTTGCCAGCGCACGCGCGGTCCGTCTCAATTCGAACGAACGAAAACTAGAGCGCGAAAGAAACAATGGCCGAACACCGACTGGTCAGCGTGGATATTGATGACGATACGCTCGCCGCGGCCGGTCCGGACGCGGAGCATGAGCGACGCGTGGCGATTTTTGACCTGCTCGAAGAGAACCGGTTTGAAGTCGAGGGCAAGGATGACGGCCCTTATGCGCTGAAACTGTCTATGCAGGAACGCAAACTGGTCTTCGAGATCAAGACCGAGGCAGGTGAGGCTGTGCATGCTTTCCTGCTCTCAATGACACCGTTCCGGGGTGTTATTCGCGACTATTTCATGATCTGCGAAAGCTATTATGACGCTATCCGCAGCTCTACCCCACACCAGATTGAAGCCATCGATATGGCCCGACGCGGCATTCACAATGAGGGGTCGGACCTGGTGGCAGAGCGTCTTGAAGGCAAGGTGAAAACCGACTTCGATACGTCTCGGCGTTTGTTCACGCTGATTTGTGCCCTGCATCAGGGGCAGGTTCGCGGCCAGGTGCGTTAGGCTTTCATCGCGGCAAAAGCCTGATCCAGATCCCCGATCAGGTCATCAGGGTCTTCCAGTCCGATATGCACCCGGATCAGTGGCCCTTTGCGGTCGTGGATGCGATCGCCTTCGATCCGATCAAGCTGATCATCACAGGAGATCAGCAGACTTTCAAATCCGCCCCAGGAAAAGCCCATGCCGAACAGTTTCATCGCTTCCAGGAAGCGGTCGAGATTTTCAGTCGAGACGTCTTTCATCGTGAATGAGAACAGCCCGTTCGATCCAGTGAAGTCGCGTTGCCAAAGCGCATGTTCTGGATGGCTCTCGAAGGCGGGATGCAACATGGTGTCGACTTCGGGCCGGTCCATCAACCATTTGGCGACGGCCAACCCACTCGCCTCATGTTGTTTCAATCGGGTGTGCAGACTGCGCAAGCCGCGCAGGCCGGAATAGGCGTCATCCGGGCTGAGCGAAATGCCCCAATCCTCGCTGCACATGGCGATCTGATTGGCGAACCGATCAGAATTGGTCAGGACGGCGCCCCCCATCGCATCGGCATGTCCGACCGGGTATTTGGTCAGGGCCTGCATGACAATATCGACGCCAAGGTCGAGTGGTCGGTGCAGCACACCCACGCCCCATGTATTGTCGAACAGCGTGATCAGCTTGTGCGCCTTTGCGACCTCAACAATGGCCGGTGTATCCATGATGTCCATGGTCAGCGAGCCGGGGGATTCCAACAGAATGGCCTTGGTCTCGTCCTGAATCAAATCTGCGATGCCGGCCCCAATGGTCGGGTTGAACCGTGTCGAGCTGATCCCCATGGCCCGCAATCGCCGCGTGCAATAGCGCCGGGACGGCCCATAAGCGCAATCAGGGATGAGAATATGGTCGCCGGCTTCCAGAACTGCGCCAACGGCGAGCGCGATGGATTGCAGACCGTTAGATGTAAGTCGGCAGTGTTTGGCATTCTCAAGCGCGCAGAGGGCCGCTTCCAGTTCGCGATGTACCGTCAGACCCATACGGCCATAGACCTTGCCATCGCCATATAGGATTTCCCGCGTCGGCAAGAGTACCGTCGAGCCGCGCTCAACCGGTGGATTTACGGTTTTGACCGGACCGCGTCCGAGGCGCGTATGGATGAGGCGAGTATCGTCTTTCATGGCGTCGTCGCGATTGGATTGTCAGATTGGCTGGCCCATTCGCTCCACGAGCCATCATAGACTGCGGCGTCCCATTTCCCAAGCCGGGCCAGGGCCAGAGCGATCACCGCGGCCGACACACCAGAGCCACAAGACGTGACCACTGGAGATGAAACGAAGTCTTCTAGCAGTGGTACTAACGCGTCGGCGCTCTGCAACCGTTTGTCCGGCGTGATCAGTGAAGAGGCTGGAACGCAAAAGCTGCCCGGCATATGGCCGGAAGGCAGGCCTGCGCGGGGCTCCGGCGACGTGCCGTTGAAACGGCCTGTGTCCCGCGCGTCCAGGATCTTGACGTCTTGCGCATCGACATGCGCGCGCATGGACTGTTGTCCTCTAACAAGGCCGAGATTGAACCTGGGCTCGTATTCCGCATTGTCATAAGTCACGATACTGGTGCTCACGCTGCCGCCTGCGGCGCGCCAGGCGTCCATGCCGCCATCCAGTACATGAACCTGATCGTGTCCCATGGCGCGGAACATCCACCAGGCCCGCGCGGATGCGAAGAAGCCATTGCTGTCATAGACAATCACATGCGTGTCATTGTCGATGCCAAGCGCGCCCACCTTGTCGCCAAATGCTTTCGGGGTTGGCAACATATGGCTGAGATCGGTCTCCTGATCTGCGATCTCGTCAATATCGAAATATTGCGCGCCCGGTATGTGACCTTCAGCAAAACACGTCCGTCCATTGGGCCGGTCCTTCAGGAAAGGCGGCACCCAGGTCGCGTCGAGGACACGAACATTCTCGGCGTCGATATTGGCGCGAAGCCAATCCGCAGAAATGAGAGGATCGGCGCGCATGCTTATTGCTCCAGCCAGGCCGGGACGGGCAGGTCCTTGGATCGCAAAAACTCGGGATTAAACAATTTGTCCTGATAGCGATTGCCGTAATCGCAGAGAATAGTCACGATCGTATGGTCGGGTCCGAGATCCTTTGCCAGTTTCACGGCGCCAGCCATGTTGATCCCGGCAGAACCACCAAGGCAGAGCCCTTCCTTCTCGATCAGGTCGAACAGGATTTCGAGCGCTTCGCCATCATGCACACGATAGGCATAATCGACGGTCAGGTCCTCGAGATTGGCGGTGATCCGGCTTTGACCAATACCCTCGGTCATCGACGTGCCTTCGGATTTCAGCTCGCCATTCTTGTAATATTCATAGAGCGAAGCGCCGCCCGGATCGGCAATCCCGATCTTGACCCTGCCTTCGGACAGTTCGCGAAGAGACATGGCGGTGCCGGCCAGTGTACCGCCAGATCCGACGGCACAGATAAAGCCGTCTACTTTGCCATCTGTCTGACGCCAGATTTCCGGACCCATCGTCTCGTAATGGGCACGTCTATTGGCCTGATTGTCGAACTGATTGGCCCAGATCGCACCATTCGGCTCGCTCTCATTCAACTCTTCCGCAAGCCGACCGGAATAGCGGGCATAATGGTTCGGATTGGAATAGGGGACCGCATCAACCTCAACCAGCTTTGCGCCGAGATTTCGGACCGCGTCCTTTTTCTCTTTCGACTGCGTGCGCGGCATCACGATGACCACCTTGTAGCCAAGCGCCGCCCCGACCATGGCGAGGCCGATGCCGGTATTGCCAGCTGTCCCTTCAACGATTGTCCCGCCGGGTTTCAGACGACCGGATGCTTCCGCGTCACGCACGAGACCTAGGGCTGGACGATCCTTGACCGATTGGCCAGGATTCAGAAATTCACATTTGCCGAGGATCTCGCAACCGGTCTCTTCAGACAGGCGATTCAGCCGCAAAAGTGGCGTGTTTCCAATGAGATCGAGGACGGAGGACGTAACGGTCATAGCTTGCCTTTTCTATACGGCGCCACGCTAGGCGCAGCGCCTCTGGAATTCAACTGTCATGCGGTGATCCAGTTGGGGATTCCCTGCGTAAAACCCAATAGAACAGTTTTGTGAGTTTTGCTGAATGAATTCCGACGCTTATCACGCCTTTATGCTGGACCATGCCAGCGGAGCCCTCTCTGCCGATATGGCATTGGCGGCTGAACTGCATATTCTCCTGTCTGAAAAGGGGCATGAGACGGCAGATATCTGGCATGCGACCCGCGATGCGGTCGGGCTCTGGGCCAATGAGGTTCAGGCGATTGAGCATGAATGCCTGCCAGAAGCGCTTGAGCTCGCCGTGGGCGATTTTGACACTGTTCCTTGGAAAAAAGGCCTGTCCGGCGTGCATTATGCCAAACGCGGCAAGGGCAAAGGCAAATTGATGCGCCTTGACCCGGGTCAGGCCGCGCCTGAACATAGCCACACGGCGCTTGAAGCCACCGTCGTATTGGAAGGTGAGTTTGAGGACGGGCATGGTGTCTATCGCCGCGGTGATCTCGTTCTGGGGCGTCCTGGCGTTCGTCACCGGCCTGCCGCGCACGGCAACGACATGTGTATATGCTATGTCGCGCAAGACGCGCTGCCATTCTGGAGATTTAGCTGATGCTGAAAATTGCGATTGGGGGCGTTTTGGGAGCCTTTATCGCGTTTAGTGCTCATGCGGATGAAACCGCAGAGCAAGTCTCGTTGCCGGCCCCCTGGGTTGCGACGGATGGGGCGGTGATCGATTTCACGGTGTTGCGCAAAGGCAAGCCATTTGGGCGGCATATGCTCACGTTTGAGCGTTCAGTTGATGGCGACCTGACGGTGACGACAGATGTCGATCTACGGGTCAAATTCGGTCCAATCACCGCGTTCAAGTACCGGCTCGATAGTGTCGAGAACTGGGTCGATGGCCAGCTATCGTCGCTCTCAGGCACATCAAACAGTGACGGGCGCAAAGGCAAAGTCTCTGCCGAGACTATGAACGGAGAGCTTGCGGTCGAAAGCACCGAATTTACCGGCACGCTTCCGCTGACAACCATTCCATCCAGTCACTGGAACAGACTGCAAGTGTATCAGAAGCAGATGCTCTCCACGGAAACGGGAGAGGTGCTCGATATTGAAGTCGAGACGATCGGCGACGATACGGTGCTGGTCGATGGCCAGACCGTGCCGGCCACCCATTACCGTTTGAAGTCAGACCTCACCGTCGACCTCTGGTATGATGCGCAATCACGCTGGGTGAAGCTTGCGTTCCAGGTGCGCGGACAGGACATCGAATATGTCCTGAACGAGCTCTATTGATCAGCGTTTATTGAAAGCGG
>JBCCZH010000143.1:0-7134 GCA_039188075.1 Pseudomonadota bacterium | reverse complement strand
TTCAAACGTCTCGGCCCGCAGCATGTCGAAATACTGTTGCAGCATGCCCGGTCGATCGAGCCCGGCGACGCGGAGCGCGATGACTTCGCCATCGGCGCGTTCAAAGACCGGGCCATGAACGGTCGCGCGTTTGGTCAGCGTCTTTTCGAGTAGACTGCCATCGGCCTGCCTGACCTGATACGCCACCGTCTCTTCCGCGAACGGGAGGATTTCGCCATCGAACAGATAGCCGCCATCGACCAGGGTCAGGTGATACGAGGTCGCCCCGAGCATGCGATTGACCGTATTGGCGATCCCCATACGCTGATTGAACGCAAAGCGGATAACAGGCAGCCCGATCTGGGTGGCGCCATACATTTCAAAGCCGGGGCCGATCAGGTGCGCTTCGTAATAGGTAAAGAAACCGCTCGCCCACGGAAGGTGCGGATTGGCGAGCAGCAGCGTGTGCCCGCTTTCTGACTTGCCGGGTGCGATCGCCCAGGTGTTCGAACCAGCCGGCACAGGCGGGGCTGAGGCGCCAATCGTACGGCTTGGAGAGGCGACATAGATGAAATTCATCAATCGATGCGCATGCGCGATGACATCGACGCCGGTAACGGGCAACACCACCTCTACCCTGTCATCAATCTGGTCCGGGTGGGCTGCGGCATATGCATTGATCCCGTCCGCAAAAGCATCCAGCAGGTCACGAAAATCCGGGTCCTGCGCCGCATACCAGGTCTCGGCCCGCTCCGGGACATCGTTTCGGATCAGCCAGATTGCGGTGTCTTCATAGGACTCGCCCCAATATTCAGATCCCTTGGCCCGGGCCTCGCCATACAGTTCGAGCAGCAGATCCCCATGGCTGCGCATCTGGGCCCAGCCATAGCCGTAGAACACATCCTCCGGGCGTTCTCCATAAATGTGTGGAACACCATATTTGTCCCACAGGATTTCAGTGCTTGGGATGGGATCTGGTTCAGGGGGCGGCGCAACGCTGCTGCAGGCCGCTAGGAGCAGCACGGTTATGGCGCATGCGATGCGTTTCATCTGTGTCTCCTTTTGACCGTCAGACGGAGCGAGGGGCTGTGCCTTCAGCAAGCCGTCAGGATAAGGTAAACATCAGGCGTGAGCGCGTCGCGCAATGATCAATAATGAGAGCTGAAAGACTCTTTGTCGCCCGGTTTTCATGCCGATTTGCTCAGGAAGTGATCGTGTTCAACGAGACTTTCGATTGTCTTCGAGATCACTCACACTTGCGAGTCGCAAGACCAGCCGGCTCAAAGCCCCAGCACCCGTTTCGCAATAATATTCTTCTGAATCTCATTCGTGCCGCCATAAATACTCTGGGCGCGGGCGCCGAAATAGGTCGAGACCCCGGAGGCGGCATAGTCGGCATGGCCGGTCCAGTCCGGGCTGACACTGTCCTCGAACTTGCGTTGGCCATGCGCCGCAGCGACGTCGAGATAAAGCGTTGTGATCTGCTGCGCCGTTTCCGTGGCGAGGATCTTGATGATCGAGGCTTCCTTGCCCGGGCTGCCGCCATCTTTCACGGCGGACAGGACGCGCAGCACGGTCATCTCGAGGCCATCGACGGCGATGTCTGCATCCGCCAGTTTGCGGGCGAAGGCCGCGTCATCGATCAGTTTCCGGTTGCCGCCAGTTGGCTCTGCCGTGGCGAGTGCGCGAATATGGCTGAGCTGTTTCCGCTTGCCGCCAATGCGCGCATAGGAGGTCCGTTCGAACCCGAGCAGATATTGGCTATAGGTCCAGCCCTTGCCTTCTTCGCCAATCAGATAATCGGCGGGTACCCTGACATCCTCGAAGATGACGATGTTCAGCACATGTTTGCCATCAATCGTGATGATCGGTTTCAGGGTCACGCCCGGGCGATCCATCTCGCAGCAGATGAAACTGATGCCGAGCTGTTTCTTCTCTTCCTTTGAGGTTCGCGCGAGCAGGAAGATCCAGTCGGCATGTTGCGCCGCGCTGGTCCAGATCTTGGTGCCATTAAGGACGTACTCGTCACCGTCTCGCTTGGCCGAGAATTGCAGCGAGGCGAGATCGGATCCGCTATCAGGTTCACTATAGCCCTGGGCCCAGCCGAGTGAGCCGTCACGTGTGCCGGGGAGCCACTTTTCCTGCTGCGCGTCCGATCCAAATGTGTAGATGATCGGTCCGACATAGATGACGCCCATCGGGGTCACGGTCGGGACACCAGCGCGTTCCAGTTCTTCGTCGAAAATGTATTGCTCTTCCAGGCTCCAGCCGGGGCCACCATGTTCTTTCGGCCAGGCACTGGCGAGCCAGCCTTTTGCGCCAAGCGCCATTTCCGATTTGCGGACTTCCGCCGTCGTCAGGCTGGCGCCGGTCGCAACCTTGGCTCGAATGTCCTGAGGATACTCGGTTTCAAAGAAAGCGCGGACTTGGTCGCGGAACGGGGCGAGGGCGGGATTCGGTGAAAGGTCCATGCGGAGCAGTGTATCTCGCTTGTACTGGCTGGGAAGGGGTGCCCATGCGGGAGTTCGCGAATTTACGTGGGCGCCGCGAAGCTAGGATAGCATTTCGGCGAACAAGGCCTCTGGATGCTGGAACATCCAGTTGCGCCCCGGATGCGGCACCTGTCGGAAGTCGACGCCGAGGCGCGCTGCGTCGGCTTCGGTTTCTTCCGGTCCAACACCGTGTTGATCAGCGCCGCTGATGACCCGGACAGACCCCGCGCGCGCGAGCAAGGGCTCCAGCTCAGGATTCGGCAGGAAGGCGGATTGAATATCGAGCCGGGAATTGGTCCGATCCGCGGCAGCGATATATTTCGCCATCGCGTCAAACTGTTCGAGATGGGATTCGACATAATCGAGATCGCTGCTCTGATTGCGGTACAGCATGCGGTAGAACCGCTTGCCGCCAAACGATTTCAGCATCGAATTCAGTGTTCGAACGCCGAACGTGAAACTGCTGGGTGAGTTGAGCGCCATGCGTAACAAGCCGCGGATCCAGCGCGGTTGAATGGCCTTCAATTTGTCAGCGACGTTCAGGCCATAATTGACCAGCAGAGTCTGTCCGATCCGGGCGTTGCGGTCCTGCACAAGCAGGGCCAGCGGCGCCGCCGTCGACAAGCCGACCAGGGTGACATCCTCAAGCTTGAGAACACGGATAAATTCCGCGATCCGATCAGACGCCTCGTGCAAGGTCTCGGTCGCGCTCGTGTCGCCGAACCCTGGACGCACCGGGAAGATCAGATTCAAGTGCCTTGCCCGGGCGACCTCAATCATCTTTTGCGATGGCATATAGCCATACTCTACGGAGTGCAGAACCATGACAGGATGCCCGCTGGAAGAGCCATAGCGGCGATACTCAACGCTCGCGCCTGGCGTTTCGAGCGCAATCCGACGGGCGGTGTTCTCATCGGTCTCGGTTACGTCACTTGCAGGTGGCGCGCGTAATTGCAGGGCATTCACGATTTCCATTGTGGTCGAGACCGCTTCAACCAGGCTGTGACAGCTCAGCTTGGTGTTCAGACGCGCGACATGAGTGCGGACGGTGTTCAACTTACTGCCGCGGATCTCGGCAACCTGATCGAGGGAATGGCGTTGCATGACCAATTGTAGAATCTCGATCTCGCTGAGGGTCAATTCGTATTGCTCACGCAGATAAGTGCGTGCCTCGGGCGCCAGACGGGTCAGGACGGCATAAGCGAGAAAGCCGGATACGGTTTGATCGTTCAGAACCGGGTAGATCTTGATTTGTCGCTTGATTTCAAAACGATCAGGAAGTGCGATGATGAACGCAGCGCCGCGTGTTTCATCGGCAGGCTTATCGCGGAGATCCGCATCGATGACATCGCCTTCGATCAAGCCGAACTGATCCGACAGGCCTTTTGGGATGCGGGCGATCACCCCGTCGAGATCGATGCTGAAGACGGCGCCAGGATCAATCTCTTCGCTCGGCGCTTGTGTTCCATCTCGGCGCACGCGCGGCCGGGTTTCTGAGAGCAGGGCGAGGACGGACAAGAAGTCAGGAACGCTGGTCGCGTCATCCGACAGGCGGGACCAGTCGAGGCAGGCCTGGGCAAATTGATCGGGATCGTCGCCCGCATTGGCGAGCGATCTGAGCAGTTCGAGCGCGGCTTCTGCCCGCGGATCGGCTATTGTGCCAGTGGTTTGTTTTTTGTCCATTTTCTCGGACACATCGACCCCAATTCAGATCTATATAAAATGACACCAACGTCACTTTTGCAAGCGCGGGCGCTGCAATCCATGGCCGATATACCAAATTTTGATTATTTCCGCCGCCGCGCAAACGCCATATCTGTCTCGTGACGAATACGTCACGGTTGTCCGGTGCACCCCCACACCGCTCCGGAACCCGTTGCCCACCGAGAGATTCCCCTTTGTCTGTCGGTGGGCTCAAACCTTGTTTTTCATGACAATGATGATCAGATCGACTTAGCGTCCAAGTTCTTTCATCGCGCCGTCGAGACCCTCGAGGGTCATCTCGAACATCCGGTCCGGACCGATCAGTTCGCGGATCAGCTGGATTGAGCCCGTATATTCCCAGGCCCCGGACTTGACCGGATTAAGCCAGGCAAAGTTCGGGTACTGCTCGACAAAACGCTGGATCCAGAGCCCGCCAGGCTCTTCATTCCAATGCTCGACCGAACCACCGGCATAGGTGATCTCATACGGGCTCATAGTCGCGTCGCCGACCACGATCACCTTGTATTCGCTCGGATATTTATGCAGCACATCCCAGGTTGGAATGACATCATTGCGGCGCCGGCGATTGTCTTTCCACAAGCCTTCATACGGGCAATTGTGGAAATAATAATATTCAAGATTCTTGATCTCCGTTCGTGCGGCAGAGAACAATTCCTCCATCACTTTGACATGCGGATCCATCGAGCCGCCGACATCCATCAGCAGCAGCACCGAGACCGTGTTGCGGCGCTCGGGACGCATTTCGATATCGAGATAGCCCTGGCGGGCCGTGTTCTTGATCGTCGCATCCAGATCCAGCTCATCCGGGGCGCCAGTGCGGGCCCATTTTCGCAGCCGCTTCAGAGCCACCTTGATGTTGCGGGTGCCGAGCTCGACACTGTCATCATAATTCTTGAATTCGCGCTTGTCCCAGACCTTGGTGGCGCGGCGATGACGCGACTTGTCCTGACCGATGCGGACCCCTTCCGGATTATAGCCATTCGCACCGAAGGGCGAGGTGCCGCCGGTGCCGATCCACTTATTGCCGCCCTCGTGACGCTTCTTCTGTTCTTCGAGCCGCTGTTTCAGCGTTTCCATCAGCTTCTCGAACCCGCCCATGGCCTCGATCTCTGCCATTTCTTCCGGCGACAGGAATTTCTCCGTCATCTTGCGCAGCCACTCTTCCGGCAGGTCCTGCGATTCAATCGCGTCGCCGAGACTGTCCAGGCCCTTGAAAACATGGCCGAACACCTTGTCGAACTTGTCGATATTGCGCTCATCCTTCACCAGCGCGGTGCGGGCGAGATAGTAGAAATCCTCGACATCGCGGTCGATCACGCCCTTATCCATGGCCTCCATCAGCGCCAGATACTCTTTCAGAGTGACCGGGACTTTCGCTTCGCGGAGTTCATTGAAGAAGTTGAGAAACATGGGGCGCTCCTGACGTTCACGTTAAAGGTAACCCTTGTGGCCCGGATTTCCAAGGGTGTCGTGGCGTGAGACATGAGGTTCGGGCAGGCCAAGTGGCCCGGCTGTCCGGCAGGTCAGCGGGGAACTGCGTGAATTCGGCGCGCCTCGGAGGGTGGGATTAGGGCTCCCATCCGGGTTGCAGGCTGTCGCGGGCCAATCTGTCGAGCCACCACAAGGCGCGCTGCTCCGCCGATTTTTTCTGGCGTCGGCGCGCGCCGGGCGGGCGTCCGACGCCAAGCGGGTGATACCGGCTGCACGTGGTTCGCGCCCTGTCGGCTGCGCGGGCCAGCCAACGTGCCATCCGAGCTGTATGGTATTCGGGCCGGCGCATGACATCGAGCAGGGCGCGGGCCCGATGGGTTAGGGCGACCCGGCATGGGGGCTTGGTTTCGATCCAGGCCCAAGAGGCGCCGACAACCGGCAGGGTTTCGAAGGGGCGAAACGCATAATCGCCGGGGCGAATGACTGGGAGGGGTTCGACCAGGCGCAAGCGCGGACAGGTCGATTGTGATCGTGCTATTTCGACAGGCGGTTTTCCAGAGCTCGCGGTTTTGTGGTGAATTGTCCGGAACGGGCGCATGGCTGCGTTCAAGATCAGCCAGCGCCGCGCCAGACTCTCGCTCAGGCGCAACAGGTGCAGGACATGACGGTGCCGCGCGCGCGGAATGGGTCCGGGCTTCGCCATCCAAAGACGGAGTTCCAGGATCAACCGGACAAGGATGTTCCAGTGGCGAGTCAGCGCGGATTCGGTCTGGTTGGGCATGACCACGAGCTTAATTCGGATTTTACCCCGTCGGATTGGAGGGGGGATTGCGTGTCTGGTTTCGGCGTCGGAGCGGACGTTAGTCCACAATCTGAATTTGAACCGTTCCCCCATCAGGAATGTCTTTGATCTGCTGCGCCATGTCTCCGGAACTCAAGATGAGCTCTTCGATGGATATGACACCGAAGTTCTCTGGTTGATATTGGCCGCCGAGGACGCCCGGTAGTTTCAGGCAGAAGCACCTTCCGACATCTGGTGCTCCGAGATTTCTAGCGGCAACATCGACAATGCGAACCATTTCCCAGTCTTCCAGGAAATCTGCATCCGCCATCAAGCCATTGTAACTCTGCTCGTTGTCGGCGACGATTTTCGCGAACAGCTCTTCAGGACAAATTCGCCAGTACTGTCCCGCATTGTCTTCCAAGAGAAGGTTCCCGAACGCATTCACCGCTGCAATCTGCTTTGGTTCAATGCCAACCCACCCCCAGGCCAGCCGAACCGCATCTAAAAGCCTTTGTTCCATAGTAATTCGGTATCGCTGTCTGGAGAAATTGCCAATGTCTCCTCCCGGCGTCAAAGCAGACGTTAACTCAATCCGTTCGTCGCTCATCCCGGGCTTGACCCGGGATCTCCGCAAGTTCCCTCCAAGATTGCCAGAGATCCCGGCCTGCGCCGGGATGAGCGAATACCAGCTTGAATTGTCATCCCGGAAAGTGCGCAGCACTT
>JBCCZH010000142.1:0-7177 GCA_039188075.1 Pseudomonadota bacterium | reverse complement strand
GGCCGCTGGCGCATAGTCTTCAAACGTGCGCTGGCCTTCGAGACCCGCTGAGTCTGTATAGCTTACCAGCAGCTTGTCTTCACCCATTGGAATGATCGCATTGTCCGGATTGGATGCCCCGCACCAGCCGAGCAGCAAACAGGCTACGACAAAGCCGAAGAAGAATTGCTTCGCAACCGGGCGATAGCGCATCGACTTGACCTTTGACGTGTCCAGCCAAGGCAGCAGGAACAGCACCGCGATTGCGCCGAACATGGCGATCACGCCCAGCAATTTGGCGTCCATCGGACCGATATTGAATGTGATCGCCCGCAAGATGGCGTAAAATGGCAAGAGATACCATTCCGGCACAATATGCGCTGGCGTTACCAAGGGGTTGGCTTCGATATAATTGTCCGCATGTCCGAGCACGTTTGGCGCATAGAAGACAAAGACAGCAAAGATGATCAGGAAGACGACAATCGCAAAGCCGTCCTTGACCGTGTAATACGGGTGGAAGGGCACGGTG
Organism: Pseudomonadota bacterium; assembly: GCA_039188075.1. Lineage (GTDB taxonomy): Bacteria > Pseudomonadota > Alphaproteobacteria > Caulobacterales > Hyphomonadaceae > Henriciella. The sequence goes on along the minus strand of JBCCZH010000142.1, from coordinate 6,669 downwards.
TCTTTCTCGACATCCTGAACCTCAACACCGGTCGGGTTATTATTGCCCGGCACGTGCAGCGCCCAGATGTGCAGGATCACCACACCAGCAATCATGAAGGGCAGCAAATAGTGCAGCGAGAAGAAGCGTTGCAGGGTCTGATTGCCAACCGATGGTCCGCCCATCAACCAGCTCTGGATTGGCTCACCCACCAGCGGGATCGCCCCGAACAGGTTGATAATCACGTTCGCACCGTGCAGCGACATCTGGCCCCAGGGCAGCATATAACCGAGGAAGGCGGTCGCCATCATCAGCAGGTAAATGATACAGCCCAGCAGCCACAGGACTTCGCGCGGCGCCTTGTAGGACCCGTAATAGAGGCCGCGGAACATGTGGACATAGACGGCGAGGAAGAACATGGACGCGCCGACCATGTGAATATTCCGGATCAGCCAACCATAAGGTACATCCCGCATAATCCGCTCGACCGAGCCGAAGGCCTGATCGATATCGGCGGTATAGTGCATCGCCAGAACAACACCGGTAATGATCTGAACGGCCAGGCAGATCGCCAGGATGCCGCCAAATGTGTACCAGTAATTGAGGTTTTTCGGGGTCGGGAAGTCGACAAAACTGTCATGCGCCAGCCGAACAATCGGCAGCCGGCTATCCAGCCATTTTTCAATGCCAGTCTTTGGCTCGTAGGTGGACTCGTGTCCGCTCATCGGTCTCTGGTCCTTCCTCTAGAGTGAAATCTTTACAAGCGTGGGCGAGACCCACTCATAATCCGGCACAGGCAGGTTCGTTGGCGCCGGGCCTTTGCGAATCCGACCAGACGTATCGTAGTGTGAGCCGTGGCACGGGCAGTACCAGCCGCCATAATCGCCAACGCTGCCCTGCGCCGGGCCAACCGGCACACAGCCAAGGTGGGTACAGGCGCCGGATGTCACCAGAATGGCCGGGTTGTACGTGCCATCGGCGAGCGCAACTAGACGCTCTTCATCGGTTTCCGGATCCGGCAGTTTGGCGATATCCGTGTTCGCAGCTGACGCGACCTCTTCCGGGGTCCGATGACGCAGGAAGAATGGCTTTCCGCCAATCAGAACGCGAATTTCGCCGCCCATCGGGATTTTCGAGATATCGACTTCAAGGCTGGATGCAGCCTTGGTGTCGCCCGCCGCATTCATCTGATCGATGAAAGGATAGGCCACCAGGCCAGCACCGCCTGCCGTCGCAGCAATTGCCGCGATATGGATGAAATCCCGGCGTTCTTCGTCGACTTGATCCAGGGCCGTTGTGTTGGAATCGCTCACGTCTTCTCTTCCTTCGGCATGACTTTGCAGCCTAAATACACACAATAAGGTAAAGCATCATTGCGGCGCAGCGCCGCAAGCCTCCTCCCGTTAATTGTGCCCGCCTAGCCTGCCTCGCGGATGATTTCAAGCGATTGCAACGGCTATAGATGCGACACAATTTCCACCCCCTCTACGGAGATTTACCGATACTGTCAGTGTTGATGGAACTTTAGCGCTCGCGCTCGACACTCTATAGGACCCCACAATGACAGAGCTCGACACAAGAAAACAGCGTGCTTCAACCTGGTTCAAGGCGCTGCAAGACGACATTATCGCCCGATTCGAAGCCCTCGAAGACGAGGCCTCGCGTCCCTTATATAGCGGCGAACCTGGCCGGTTCGAGAAAACCGAGTGGCAGCGCGGTGATGGCAGCGAGGATCTGGGCGGCGGGCGCATGGCGATCATGCGCGGCAAATTCTTCGAAAAGGTCGGCGTGCATTTTTCCGAAGTCTATGGCTCCTTTTCCGAAGCTTTCCGGGCACAAATCCCCGGCGCTGACGAGTCAGATGGACAATTCTGGGCCGCCGGCATCTCGCTGATCGCACACTTGCACAATCCTCGCGTGCCGGCTGTGCATATGAATACCCGCATGCTGGTGACAAGTGAGAGCTGGTTTGGCGGCGGCGGCGACCTGACCCCACTGCTAGACTATCAGCGCAAACCGGATTTTGCCGACACCATCGACTTTCACGCCGCGATGAAAGCCGCCTGTGACCCCTATGATGAAAGCTGGTATCCGGATTTCAAACAGCGCTGCGATGACTATTTTCACCTCGCCCATCGCGACGAGCCGCGCGGCACGGGCGGGATCTTCTATGACCGCTTCAATACGGGCGACTGGGAACGCGATTTTGCCTTCACCCAGGATGTCGGGAAACAGTTTGCCGACATCTATCCGAAACTCGCCCGCCGCCGCATGAATGAAGGCTGGACCGAAGCCGAGCGGGACGAGCAATTGATCCGCCGCGGCCGCTATGTCGAGTTCAATCTGCTGTATGATCGCGGCACCACGTTTGGCCTGAAGACCGGCGGCAATGTGACGAGCATCCTGTCTTCCATGCCACCTGTGGTGAAGTGGCCCTAGGCCTGAGCGCCGTCGGACAAAAGGGCCAATAGCGCGTCCCGCTCCAGATCAAAATCGCTCTCCACCCAGGCTTTCGCAACGCGGCTGAGCGCTTTTCCGATCTCTTCGCCTTGCAGTCCGATGGCCAGCGCATCATCCCCGCCAATCGGAAAGTCCGGCCGGCGCCAGGCCCGCACCGCGGCCAACAGGTCGCGCACATCGGCGCCTGCCAGCATGGCCCGGTCCACGACGGCCTGTTTGCCATGCCAGTAGAGCGTGGCGCGCAGTTCTTTGGATTTCATGCCGACGGGGTTCGGCAGGTTGTCCGCGGCCCACATGGTCAGGCGCGCGGACTCGTCATTCGACAGGCGCAAGGCCCCTTGGGTCTGTTGCACCGCCAGGGCCGAACGCGGCAACAAGGCCATCAGGCGCAACAGGGAGTCCGGCTGCACGCCGGTCAATTGCTCAGTCAGTTCCAGATCGTGCAGGGTTTCAATGCCATGATGCTCCGGCAGCACCGCATCCAGTACGCCGCTTTCGCCCATGGCTTGCATGGCGATCCGCGGCGTCGGCGCGGCGAGCAGCTTTTTCAGCTCTTTCCAGATCCGCTCGCGGGCAATCTTCGCGAGGCCGTCGCGTTGACGCGCGCAGGCGGCGAGGCCGTCTGCATCAATCCCGGCGCCATACCAGGCATTGAAACGGAAGAAGCGCAGGATCCGCAAATAATCCTCGCGCAGGCGCTCATCGCCATCGCCAATAAAGATCACACGCCCGGCCAGCGCATCCTCATACCCGCCGTCCACGGGATCGAAAATCTCGCCATCTGGCGCCGCATAGAGCGCATTCAGCCGAAAATCGCGCCGCTGTGCATCTTCGGCCCAGTCTTCGGTGAACGCCACCACCGCGCGGCGACCATCCGTTTCGACGTCGCGGCGCAGGCTGGTTAGTTCAAACGGCTCGCCATCAATCACGGCGGTTATGGTGCCATGCTCAATACCTGTGGGAATGGCGCGAATGCTGGCGGTTTCGAGCGCCGCAAGCGTCCGGTCTGGCCGCAATTGCGTGGCAATGTCGATATCATCGACCGGCCGACCCATGATCGCATTGCGGACGCAGCCGCCAACAAAACGCGCGCATCCCGCACGTTCAGCCTCTAACGCGTCGATGACCTGTCGCGTCGCTGGGGCGTTGAGCCAGTCAGCGTTCAGTCGTTTCACCAGTCTCTATCGCCTCATTGGCCGTGTCAGGCACCGCATCGCAGGGGATTTTCTGAGCCGGAATCATGCGGCCATCGACGATTTCGGAGGGTTTATAGCAAGGTTCGCCGGCCACCCGGTCCAGAATGATCAGAACCAGCCATCCGCCCAGCGCCAGGCCTAAACCCGACCCAAACAAGGCCCGGATCGGCCACGGCTTGCGCCCTTCCTGCTCGGCTTCGGTAATCGCGATGCGATAAATGCCAAACAGAATGAAAGGCAGGAAAAACAGAACCATTTGTAACAGTATTCTTGGTCCCACGCGGGTTCTCCTCAGGTCTCGTACAGGTTCATATATAGATCACGAATGATCCCGGCCGTCACACCCCAGATGCGAAAGCCTTGCCAGGGCATTTCTATATATTGGCGGTGTTTGCCTTTATAAAAGGCCGTACCCGTCTGATGATTGGCCGCATTGAATAGATAATCGAGCGGCGCCTCGAACACATCCGCCACCTCTGTCGGGTCCGGACGGGCCTGGAAATCACTCGGCAATACACCCACCACAGGCGTGATCCGGAAGGCTGTCCCGGTCACATAAGGCGCCGCGCGGGCAACCAGATTGACGGTCTGGGGCGCCACGCCGACCTCTTCTTCAGCTTCGCGCAGGGCGGCTGCGACGGCGTCCGCGTCGACCGCATCAATCTTGCCGCCTGGAAACGCCACCTGGCCAGGATGCGACGCCATCGTGTCCGGGCGCTGGGTCAGCAGCGCGGTGGGCCCACTCGGTCGGGGAATAACCGGAATCAGCACCGCCGCGGGACGGATCGTACTCAGGCGATCATCATCGACAAAATCGAGATCGCCAACTTCCGGCAATTGCCCTTCGCCCCGGATCGGATCGAGCCGGTCGCTGGCGCGCAGCAGAAAATCATCAAGCGTGGTGAAACTCATCAGGCAGCCGGCCCCAATTCGAAAAAGTGGCCGCGAGACCAGACGCCAAGTTGGCCGACACACCCTTCATAGGCTTCTGACATTTCGGCAAGCTCATAGAACACCGGACGCGACAGTTTCGCCTCCAGGCCGCCGCGGACCAGAACATAGGGACTCGGCTCCTGGGTCTCCGGATCGGTTTCAACGCGGATTGGTGTTTCGGCATCGGCCGCCACCACGTCCCCCAAATTGGTCGAGAAAGCGAGCGTTTGATGGCGCCCCGCCTCGCCCAGACGATCGACCCGCACGGCCACAAAGGGCGCGTCCTCGACATGGACAATCACTTTTTCATATGGCGTCACCAGATAGATCTCGCCGTCCGGATCCTTGCGCAGAATGCGGGAGAACAGCTTGACCAGCCGTTCGCGCTTGATTTTCGACCCTTCGTGCCACCATGAGCCATCGGCCCGGATCTGCATCTGAATATCGGTGCAATTCTGCGGATTCCACAGGTGAACTGGCGGCAATGGCCCATCCAGACCTTCCGGGGCAATCTCCCGCAGGACCTGTTCCAGGGAAATGACAGAATTTCCATTGGATTTCATGTGGTGCTCCGCCATCTTCTCGCCTAGACCTAGTGCGACTGATGTAGATAGTGAAGATGGAGTGCTCATGGCAGAGGACAATCCAGCGATTGTTGCAGAGGCTGAAGCGGCCGGCGAAACGCTCGCAAAAGTGAAAGCGGAAATCGGAAAAGCCGTGTTCGGACAAGAGCGCGTGATCGAATTGGCGCTCTCCGCCATCCTGGCGGGTGGGCATGCGCTTTTGATCGGCGCGCCCGGCCTCGCCAAGACCAGACTGGTCGAAGCGATCGGAACCGCGCTCGGCCTCGACAATGCCCGCATTCAGTTCACGCCGGACCTGATGCCAGGCGATATTCTCGGCTCGGAAGTGCTGGATGAAGGCGCTGATGGCAGCCGCGCCTTCCGCTTCATCAAGGGACCGATTTTCACCTCGCTCCTGATGGCCGACGAAATCAACCGCGCCTCGCCGCGGACACAATCGGCCTTGTTGCAGGCTATGCAGGAAAAGCATGTGACGGTTGCCGGTGTGCGCTATGATTTGCCAGCGCCCTTCCATGTCCTAGCGACGCAAAACCCGATTGAGCAGGAAGGCACCTATCCGCTCCCTGAAGCGCAGCTCGACCGGTTCCTGCTAAAGATTGATGTCTCCTATCCGGATCTCGACACCGAAAGACAGATCCTGATCAAGACGACCGGCGGCGAGGAAGAGGCGGTCAGCACCGCCATGTCGGCTCAGGACCTGATCGGTTTGCAGGCGCTGGTTCGGAAAATGCCGGTCGGTGAAAGCGTCCTGAATGCGATCCTGGCACTGGTCCGCGATGCCCGCCCCGAGCAAAGCGAGGATGAGCGCGTCCGTCGCTTCGTCGATTGGGGCCCCAGCCCCCGCGCGGGTCAGGCGCTGATGCTGGCCTGCCGCGCCCGGGCGCTGATCCGGGGCCGACTGTCGCCGAGCCTGGAGGATGTCGAGTCGCTGGCCGAACCGTGCCTCGCCCACCGTATGGGCATGCGCTACGACCCGACCGGGGAAGCGCCGGGCCTGACACACCTGATTGATGATCTTGTGAGAAAGGCGGCCTGATCATGCGTACCTTGTCTATTGTCACCGCACTCGCCCTGGTCGCCGCTTGCAGCCAGGTCGATCCGATCCCGGAAGAGGAAAAGGCCGAGATTGATTGCCTGGCGTCGATCACCGTCGTCGAAATTACAGACGCCATTCGCGAAGGCGCTGCCAATGGCACGGATCCGGCTGAGCTACAGAATGTAAAACCGGAGCGCATTGCGGCGGCGATTGAAAAACTGGAAGCCAAATATTCCGGCGAAATGGACTCGGCTTATCTCGAATATGATATCAATCACCGCCTCGATAAAATTCAGGATGCGTTGAACAATCGCGACCCTGACTCCGAAGCGACCCAGATCATGAATGAGACCCTGTCGCTCGGCAAATCCTGCACGTTCGGGAGTTGAGCCAAGAGTGATTTCCCTGTCCACGCTCCGCGCTGATGCCGAAGCCCTTGCCCGACAATTGCCCGGCCTGTCTCTACAAGCCGCTGCGGCGG
>JBCCZH010000141.1:0-7193 GCA_039188075.1 Pseudomonadota bacterium | reverse complement strand
CGATGACGATCCATTTGTTCTCAACGTCGGCAGGTGCGTTATAAGTTTTCATTGCTCCGCCGGAGCCTCTCATTCGGAGTTATTGGATAATGTTCAAGCGCCCGCATCTACGCGCCGCGAAACGCCTTGTCAACGCGCCTTTGGCGCTGAGTCTGCTTTTCCTTGCCACGGCCTGTGGCCCCGGGTCCGAACCGGTTGACACCGATACCGCGGAAGCGCCGGTGGACTCTACAGAATCCGCCAATCCAGGTGGCCTGGTTTTACCCGCAGTCTGGCAGACAAATGACCTTGGAACCGCCATCACATCGATCGGTGTAGCGGGCGAATTGAGTTCAACCGTGGCCGTGGCCTATTCTGATGGCGGTCTGCAATTTCTTGATCTGGAAGGCGAACGGGTCACTGACAAAGCCGAGATGAACGTCTCGAAAGTCGCGGATGGCCAGTTTATGCGGCTGCAGGACACGTCAGTGACCGTTTTTCCCGGCATTACGTTTGACGGCACCCTATCCCTCTTCATCCATGGCGGCGAGCTATCTCAGCCTTTGCCTTACCCGATTGATGCCGGCACCAGTTCTGCCATTCTCGGTCTTTGCAGCGCCGGGCCGACATTTGAGCGCGATGGTGTCATGCGGATTGGGTTCTGGACGGCTGACGCCCCGGCGCAGCTGAAACTTGGGCGCGTTGTCGAAGCAGGTGACAATCTTATTCTCTTGCTGGATGAACCCGCCGCGGCGAATACTAATATTTCCGCCTGTGTGCTGACTGATCGCGAAGATGTCGCCTATTCCGACCCGGTTCTCAGTGCTGCGGATCTCAAACATCGCAACAAGACCTATCGCTTCCTGCTGGATGATTTTGGCGGCTACACGCTGATCACCTCAGATGGCGCGCCAGTCGATTTTAAGGTTCTGGACGGCATTTCCGTCCGCCCGCCTGAATTCCCGGTCGCTATGGCTGGCACAGGCGATGCCCGCAGCGGCGGCTATCCGGGTGGAGTTCTGGTGGTTGGGGGTGAAACGCGCGATGGCGTACACACGGTGACCTATATTGACCCCAGCAAGGTTACGCTGACACCGTTTGGCTATTCGGCAGACTCGGCGCGCGACTAGCCCAGACCAGCCAGATTGCACTCAGCAACACAATCACGCCTAGGCCCTGATGCACCAGGGCCACGGGCAGAGGGGCGGCATTGACCAGCGTAATGATGCCCCACACGGCCTGCGCAGTGACCAAAACGGCAATGAGCGCAAAGCCGCGAAACGCCCCACTGCCCCTGGCTTGAAACGCGGCATAGAGCGCCAGGCCCCAAAGCAGATAAGCGCCAAGCCGGTGATTGAACTGCGTTGCAGCGCGCCCTTCAAACAGGCTACGCACACCGAGCGTCTCGTCTACATAATGCGCAGGGATCAATTCCCCCGCCATGAGCGGCCAATCGGTATAGCTGCGCCCGGCATCCAGCCCGGCGACCAGAGCCCCGGTCAGCATTTGCACACTGGTCAGGCCCAACAGGGCAAACGCCAGCAGTCGCAAGGATGGCGGCATGCTGACCCGTTGGCGCTCGCTCAAATCGAGCCAGAACCAGGTCGTGATCGCGATGATCAGGAGCGCCAGACCGAAATGGGTCATCAGACGATATGGCGCGACATCGAGGCGATCGGTTTCGCCAATCCCGCTCGCCACCATCCACCAGCCAATAAAGCCCTGAAGCCCGCCCAGCGCGATCAATATACCCAGCCGCGCGGCCCACTTCCTTGACATCCAACGCATGGCAGCGAACCACAGGAACCCGCCAATCGCGACCAGCCCAATTAGGCGTCCAAACAGGCGATGGCCCCATTCCCACCAGTAGATGAACTGGAACTCGGCCATGGTCATATTGTAATTTTGCTGCTGGAACTCGGCGGTGGTCTTGTATTTCTCGAACTCGCTGAGCCAGGCCGCCTCGCTCAGCGGGGGCAGCGAACCCTTGATCGGCGCCCATTCGGTAATCGACAGCCCGGAATCGGTCAGACGCGTCGCACCGCCGATCAGGATCATGGCATAGACCATCAATCCGATCAGGATCAGCCAGCGTTGCATCCAGCGTGCGGCGACAGGAGAGGTTGCGTCAGGCATTCTGGGCTCTATTTGACGTTCTGTTCGCGAACAACAACCGGCCACACGGTCGCAGGATGAAGGAAATAGCAGTTCATGCCCCACGCACAGCGCAGACTTGTCGCCAGCGTCATCCTGCTTGTATTTCTCGCCCTCTGGGTGTGGGGCGCCGCAACGATCGGGACGATGCTGACCACGGCACCGAAATGGTTGAGCCTCGTTTTCTATATCGTCGCGGGGATTGGCTGGGCGGTGCCATTAAAGCCTGTGTTCAACTGGATGAATTCAGCGCCGGATCAGGATGCGAATGAGGATGGGTTTTAGGGCGGGTGGGCGTTGAAGCCGCTCAGCGCTTGACTGCTTGCGGCGTCACAGCGGACGACTTAAAGCGGCACCCTAAAAAAGACGCTCAGCATCCGCAGGCAGTTCTCACATTCTCTACAAAATGGGCTCTTTTTGTCGCTAACGATTGGATGTGCTAGACATGGATCGGGGACTTGGGTGTGGAGAACTAACAAATGAAACGCAGCTTGGGCGCAATAACAGCCATCGCTGCCGTCTTTCTGGCGGTGAGCGGTACAAGTGCACAACAACTCTCAGATGAAGAGATCGAAAACGCGCTACAGATTATGCGAGACAATGGGGTATCTGAAGCGCAGCTCGAAGAGCATCGAAAAAACTTTGAGAAAATGAATGCCGCGATGGCCGCGGCAGCTGAGAAGAGCGCAGCTGCAGTGGTGCCGCCCATTCCCGATTACCAGCAACAAGATCGCGACAATTTCGAACGGGACTATGGCGATGCGCCGGACGCTTCTGTCGCATTCAAAGACGAGAACTATGCGTTGAAAGTTACCAGCTGTCGCTGGACCAAGGATTGGTACATGCTCGACGCGAAGGCACCTCCAGGCACGACAGGAGCGATCTTATCAGCGGTGAAGAATTCAAGTCCCGATGGCTCGTCTTATGCGACGATCGACTTTCAAGTCGGCAATTATCGCGCCTCACAGACCTTTGACGATATCCCGTTTGATGGTGAGACATACCGCTTTTCTGGGCCAATCGATGTGTCCGGTCCAGGCGGCGTCACCAAAGGCGAAATCAGCATCACCGCGACGTGTGAATGATCAGGCTGCGGCAAGCTTTGATCGCCCTCGGCACGGGCTTGAGTTTCGCCGCGCCGGTGACTGCACAAGCCGTTCCGGATCTCTATGAAGCCTATTGCGGCCAGTCCGCTCATCACCAATTGGAAGAGGACCTGGACCGATATGATCAGGGTGGTGCGGGCGCTGGTGTGTTCGGCGTCGTTTGGCGCATCGCCTCTATCAACAATCCGGATCGTGCGTCCTACTATTCAGACCGCTATGGCGATGATCCGGACTATCCCCAGGCCCCGAATTGCACCACGCGTTTTACTCAGATTGAGCGCGACGCGACCACGGCGTTGCAAGCCTATATTGGCTACGGATTTGACGTCGATCCGATTAGAGTCGGACCCATCGTCGAAGGCCGATCGGGCGACCCAGTCAATCGTATTTTTCTGACCAAGGTCGACCCACCGCCCTATGCTGAAGCGCTCAGCCCGTGCCAGGAGGGTGGCGATTTTCTGGCTAACCGGCTCACGCAGATTCGTATGAACGCGGAACAGATGGACGCAATGCCGGGCCTGATGGTGCGCATCGCGGTGATGCATGAAATCTTTCATGCGGTGCAAAACTCGAACGGGCTCTTCAAGCAAGGCAATCCGGGGCGCTGCGCGCTTCCGAAGTGGAATTATGAAGGCACAGCCGACGCCATGGCCTTGTCATTCGGGCCCGGCCCGCATGCGCCGTATCGCGAAGGAGTCGACGGTCGCTATGCACGTAAAGTCTATGGTATGCGCGATTACTCCAACGATTTGCGCGTCGCTTACGATGAGGTTCGATCATCAACGGGCTCACCACCGACACCAGAATACTCCACCAGTTCGATGTGGACGCATCTGTCAGATCATTATTTTGGAGGCAAGTGGAACTTCTTAGCCAATTGGTACGCCATCGATTATGATTTCGATCCTGGCCATTTGCCATGGTTGGTGGATAATTTTGAAGCCGAATCCAACGTCAAATTCTATCTCGCCTATCCGAACTTCCTGACCGAATATGCGATGTGGGGCGGCAGCAAGTTTTCGCATTTGAACGCTGAAGCTTGGCGCAAGAAAGCGTTCCATTGGGGCGATGATGAAGCGCAGGTGCCGGGCTGTAAGACGGTGGAACTCGATAAGAGCGCGCCGAAGGCATCGGTCAGCCTGTATCCGACCTTCCATCAATTGTCGGGCAGGTGCCTAAAGGTCAAAGTCTCAGGTCTCAGCGCCGGCGAGATCGCGCAAGTAAAGATCATGGCGTATCACAATGAGACCGATGCCTTAGATAATTTGCACCTTGGCACGGCGCAGCTAAGCGATGTCGTTCTGAGCTTGCGACAGTCTTTCAATTGCTTCCAGGCAGGCAAGGCCTTGCGCCGCCAACCGGCGTGTTTGCAGAAACCGTTTATGGGCGAAATTCCAGAACCGCTCCCGAATGAGAATCCCAACGCACCAGCCCACAGCTATGCCAAAACCTGGTCCTCGATGAAGCAGCGAGCAGAGGATGACAGTCTCGAAAACATCTATGTCATCACGCACACGCCGATCACGCCGCGGGATGAGATAGACCGATTTCAACGGTTCAAAGGCTATCGTCTCGACGTCGCCATCGACTATTCCGGTCATGAGACGTCGGATTCTGGCAAAGCTCGGAAGTCAAAAGGGCGAGCGGGCATGATGGACAATGATCCTGTGCCGATGGATGGGACGGATTCGGCAGGTCCGGCCGGGTCGATATTGGGTGATGCGATGTTCGCCCATGTCGGCATAGAGATTCCGGATTTCGACGCTGAGGCCGGCGGCATAGCCATGCTCACTCTGACTGCTATGCATGAAGTGCTTCAATACAATGAGATCGTCCTGACGGAGGGCGAGCAATTCTTGGTCATGCTGGAAGAACCGATCAGGTTTGGTCAGACCGGACCATATGCGGGCATGCTTGTTGGCATGCCGTCGCGAGAAAATACGAACCCGCAACAGTTGAAGTTGAACTGGCCACCCGAAACGCCGGCACGCGTGATGGTCGAGCGCTATGATTCCGGCGCGCTAGTGATTGCCGTCCAAGGCGGGTTCTGTCGGTTTTCAGACATAAACCCAGAGACCGAGCAGTGCTTGAACCCTGCACAATTCAGGGGCCGCCTCATGCGCCCATTCGGCTGGGCCTATGCGCCGGGCAACCGGTTCAATCCTATCAGCACACCGGGTATGGAACTTTACGCAGACGCCCTCGCGCGAAATATGGCGCGGCGGTTGGGCGGCAGGCTAGATGCGCTGGGCCCTTTGGCAGCCCCGGACGGTAACCCACCTTCGTCTGGGGACGCGCCTCAGACGGTGGCCCTGCCGGGATGTGATTGTTCCTGCGAGTATTATCAGTCTCTCCTCTCGGTGAGCGACGGGTTGAACCGAGGCGAACGTCCACCGGACAATATTGAGGAGCAGATGCAAAGCATGCAAAGCTGTATGCCGACCTGTGGGCAAAGTTGGGGGCAGTGTGAGCCGCGATAGGGTCGTATCGCAAATTACTCCCCGAGCCTCCAACGAGAAGAGGGACCTAAATTCGCCCCAAGAAAGACACTGAGCTTATGTCTGCTCCTGACCCAAAGCAGACTTTACGAACAATGGTGCCAAGGCGTTTTAGGACACCATCGCCTTCTCGCGATCCCGGCGCCGCTGATTCTTGCCTGGCCGTTTGCGCGATCTCTGTTTGGCCTTGGACACGCCTTCCGGCCGGTTGCGCCGTGATCCGCGTTGCGGCGGCTTGCCGGAACGGCGCGAAGGTCCTTTCGGCTTGCGCACGCGCACGTTCGGGTCCGGCGTCGGCAGGACGAGGGATTCGCATCCGTCTGGCGCCGGCAGAGCCTCGACTTCGATCCGGGTGATCTTCTCGACTTCGCGCAGATAATAGAGCTCGTCTTCGGCCACCAGCGAGACCGAAACGCCATCCTTGCCGGCGCGCGCAGTGCGGCCAATGCGGTGGACATATTGTTCCGGGACATTCGGCATCTCGAAATTGATCACATGGGTAATGCCATCAATATCAATCCCGCGCGCGGCAATATCGGTCGCGATCAGGATCCGGCACTCCCCGGCCTTGAACGCGGCCAGGGCCTTAAGGCGCTGTGACTGGGACTTGTTGCCGTGAATGGCCAGCGCCGGATAGCCCTTGGCGATCAGCTTGCGAACAACCTTGTCGGCGCCATGCTTGGTCCGGGTAAAGACCAGAGCGCGATCAATCGCCGGGTCATCCAGCAATTTGCCGAGCATTTGCAGCTTGTTATTATTGGCAACATGGATGACGCCCTGCGTCACCCGCTCCGCTGTGGTGCTTTCCGGGGCAACGGAGACGCGGACCGGGTCGGTCAGATATTTGCCAGCCATATCCTCGATCAGCTTCGGCATGGTGGCCGAGAAGAGCAGTGTCTGGCGCTCGTCCGGCACTTGCGCCATGATTTTGCGCAGATCGTGAATGAATCCCATGTCGAGCATCTGGTCCGCCTCGTCCAGGATCAGCACTTCCAGATCGCGCAGTTGCACAGCGCCTTGATTCATCAGGTCCAGCAGGCGACCTGGCGTCGCGACGAGGACATGGCAGCCCTTTTCCAGCGCCCGGATCTGGCGATTGATCTTGACCCCGCCAAACACGGTCTGGGTCACGCAATCCATATATTTCGAATAGGTCTGGAAGCTTTCGGCAATCTGTCCGGCCAGTTCGCGCGTCGGCGCGAGGACCAGGACATAAGGGCTTTTCGGTTTGCGGTTGCGGCCAAGCTTCAACAGCTTGTCGAGCGTCGGCAAGGCGAAGGCGGCCGTCTTGCCGGTGCCCGTCTGGGCGATGCCCAGCAAGTCGCGCGCGTCCAGCAAATGCGGTATGGATTGCAGCTGGATCGGCGTCGGCGTTTCATAGCCTTCGGCGGTTACGGCTTTGAGCACTTGTTTGTGCAAGCCAAGATCGGTGAATGTCGTCACGCAGTTTCTTTCT
>JBCCZH010000140.1:0-7220 GCA_039188075.1 Pseudomonadota bacterium | reverse complement strand
TGATTTCCGTTTTTGCCGCCTCACCACCCTTTGGCTCGGCTTCGGTAACTGCAAGCATCGGGTTCGATTCCGTGGTGGAGGACACAGGCGGCGTCGAGCGGTTGCTAAACGTCATATCCGAAAGGACTCCACCGATAATTCCCAGGAGCACGAGGCCGCCCAACCATGCGAGCCCGGCATAACCGAATGACAATACTCTTTTGCGTTTTGAGAAGCCGAGTCCCGACATGATATGGTCGACATCAGCGCGAAAGGACTTGCGATCGAGCTGTGCGCCATGGCGCGTGACCAGACCGCGAATATCCACTGGCAACTCATCCGCACGGGGCATCGGCGTACCGTCCAGCAAGACCGGAACAACGGGGATCCCTCGCTGCAGCGCAGCCGCGATCTCCGTGCGGACGAAATCGTCGGGTGAGTCGAGTCGCGGCTTCCCATTCGGTGCCTGCGCGTTGAGCCAACCAGGACCTATAACCGCCAGAACCGCGTCGCACTGACTGATCTTGGTCTGTAAATGCGCTTCGAAATCCATCCCAATCGGAATATTGTCGATATCTACAAACAGATCGCGTTTGGGATTCTTCAAATAGGGCTTTATGAACTCTTGCAACCGATCGACGGCGTGCTGACTGTCCTGGCGGCGGTATGAGATAAAAATCTTGGCCATAGGGTCTTTCCCGCTCGTCCCCTAAGAGACATTAGTCTTCCGGGTCTGCATTGTGAAGCGTCATTCCGAGCGAGTCGGTTCAAGCATTCGCAACACGCCCGTGCCCAGCCGACCTTGAAGCCGTGCGAGTATACCGGTAAGGCCCACGACAAAGGATATGGTCATGACCCGAAGCCTGATGGCGCTTCTCTTTCTCGCCCTTGCGGCGTGCAACCCGACTCCGGGATCGCCGGCCTTATATAAGGACCGCGCGATGCAGAATGCTGTGGCCGAGGCGCGGGCCGCGCTTCCGGTCTTTTTTGAAGCCTGGCAAAGCGAGGGGGCTTCCTATTCCGATTTTCGCGTCACGGTCATCATGCCGTCCAGCGCTTATGGCCGTGATTATGAGGAGCTGTCGAACATACGCCGCGAGTTTGCCGGCTTTATCGGTGAGACCTCGGGTGGCGAAGAGGTGCCATTCCTGGTTGCGGACATTGCCGATTGGCGCTTCCTCGAGGGCGAGAAATATCGCGGTGGTTATACGCGCCGCGTGATGTTCGACATGACGGATGCTGATATCCCGGCCCTCCGCGCGCAATTTCACGAGGAGCCCTTGCCATGAGCAAAGTCAATCTCAGCGAGAAATTCGACCAGATTTCAGACCATTGGCAGCCGCGTCTGGCGGGCCGGGTGAATGAGACGGATGTCCGCCTGGTCAAGATAAAGGGCGATTTTGACTGGCATTCACATGCCAATGAAGACGAGATGTTTGTCGTTTTGAAAGGCGAGATGCGGATGGCGTTCCGTGACCGCACCGAAATCATCAAAGCCGGTGAGTTCATCATCGTGCCGCGCGGCACCGAACATCGTCCTGGCGCTGATGAGGAATGCGAGATCATGCTGATCGAACCGTCCAGCGTTGTGAATACCGGCGATGGCGCGGCGACCGCGCGGACCGTCACCGACATGGAAACCATTTAAAGACCAAATATCAGAGCTGACATGGCTGAACTCTTTCTCGAAATCTTTTGCGAAGAAATTCCTGCGCGCATGCAGGCCAAGGCGGAGCGCGATCTCAAGGATGCGATCCACAAAGGCCTGACCGAGGCTGGCCTGGGTGTGGGGAAAATCACCTCAATGTCGGGCCCGCGCCGTCTGGCCGTCGCCTGTCTCGGCGTGCCGGCCGGGTCTGATGATGTCACAGAAGAGCGCAAGGGTCCGAAAGTCGGTGCGCCGGAACAGGCCGTGGCCGGGTTTCTACGTGGCGCCGGTCTGTCCTCGATCGAGGAAGCGGAGGTGCGCTCGGATCCCAAGAAAGGCGATTTCTATGTCGCCAAGCGGACCATTCCAGGCCGCGCGACGCCGGACATTGTGGCTGAGCTGGTGCCGGCCATCATGCAGAATTTCCACTGGCCAAAATCGATGCGGACGGGCCGGGGCGAGATGCGCTGGGTGCGGCCCTTGCAACGCATTGTCTGTCTGTTTGACGGCGCCGTTGTGCCGTTCGAGGTGGATGGCATTGCCAGCGGCAATGAAGTGGAAGGCCACCGAGTACATGGCCGCGGCCCTTACGCGATTGGCGGACTGGACGACTATGTCACGACGCTGGCCGGCGATGGCCATGTCCTGCTGACCCGCGACAGCCGCCGCGACAAGATTGAAGCCGACGCCCAGGCGATCTGCGCCAAAGCCGGACTTGAACTGGTCGAGGATAAGGGCCTGCTCGAGGAAGTGGTTGGCCTGGCCGAGTGGCCGGTGGTGATCCTTGGCGACATGGATCCGGCGTTTCTGGAATTGCCACCGGAAGTGATTCAGCTTTCGATGCGCACGCACCAGAAATATTTCGCGGTGCGCGACCCGAAGACGGGCGATCTGGCGCCGAATTTTGTCGTTGTTGCGAACATTGACGCGACCGATGGCGGGAAGGCGATTGCTGCGGGGAATCGCAAAGTCCTGTCAGCGCGGCTGGAGGATGGCCGTTTCTTCTGGGAGAATGACAAGAAATCGAAGCTCGGCGCGTTCATTCCGAAGCTTGGCAAAATCACGTTCAAGGAAGAACTCGGAACCCTTTTGGACAAGACCGAACGCGTGCATGCGCTCGCGAAAGAGCTGGCACCGAAAGTTGGCGCAGATCCGGATCTGGCCGGTGTCGCGGCGAAACTCGCCAAAGCCGATCTGGTATCCGAAATGGTCTATGAGTTTCCGGAATTGCAGGGCGTCATGGGTCGATACTATGCGCTGGCAGAGGCGGGCCTGAACCCGCTTGATCCGCGTGAAGTGGCGGATGAGGCTGTGGCCAAGGCGCGACCTTATTCGGCTGAGGCGGCGATCCAGGTCGCCGATGCTGTGCGCGATCACTACAAGCCGCAAGGTCCGTCCGATGCGGTGCCGACCGAGCCGGTCAGCATTGCCGTGGCGCTGGCAGACAAGCTTGATACATTGGTTGGGTTCTGGGCGATTGATGAAAAGCCGACAGGATCGAAGGATCCGTTTGCGTTGCGGCGGGCGGCGCTGGGTGTGGTGCGGATCGTTTTGGAGAACGGGATTCGGTTGGACCTAATGGACTTGCTTGAACACTCCGGTGCGAGCGTCGTAGCGGATGTGCTCAAAATCAAGGAATCTAAAAAAGGTCCTGGGATACATATGGGGTCCGGACTGGATGTCAGACGTCCATGGGGACAGAGTGGTCGCCCGGTCATTCCTGAAAATATTGAGCTCCTCGCTTTCTTCGCCGACCGCCTCAAGCAATACCTCCGCGACCAAGGTCAACGCCATGACCTGATCGATGCCGTCTTCGCGCTCGGCGAAGATGATCTCGTCCTGATCGTCAATCGGGTCGAAGCGTTGGCCGCGTTCCTCGAAAGTGAGGACGGCGCCAATCTGCTCGCCGGCTATAAGCGCGCCGCAAATATCCTGCGGGCCGAGGAGAAGAAGGACAAACGCGCCTTTGACGGCGCGGTGGATGAAAAGCAGCTGGACGCGAAAGCCGAGATCGCCCTGTTCAAGGCCATAAGTGCCAGTGCGGACGCTGCAAAGACCGCGCTCGAAAAAGAAGACTTCGCCGCCGCCATGTCAGCCCTCGCAAACTTGCGGGCGCCGGTCGATGCCTTCTTTGACGGGCCGGAGAGTGTCATGGTCAATGCGGATGAAGCGGCGGTGCGGGAAAACCGGCTCAATCTGCTCAACCTGATGCGCGAAGCGATCGGGACGGTGGCAGACTTTTCGAAGATTGAAGGCTAACTCAGCGCTCAAGACCAAAAGTATCCGTATCCCGTATTGCCAACGCAGGTTGGCACCTATGGCGGTTGGCTGAAGATCTCGACCGCCATGGATCCTGACTTTCGTCAGGAAAGCGGGAAGCGAAAAACGTATCGGGTCAGCTTACCCCAACAAGCTCGGATCAGTCGCCAAGACCGCGCAGAGCACAGCGGCGGCGAGGACCGCAGCCGTATTGAGAGAAAGAAGATCTCGAAGTCTGATTTTGGTCATCTGGCCCACCCATGGTCGTGTCGTTTTATCGTGTCCGTTCAACATGTCCTGATTCTAGGAGCGCTGGCCGATCGGATCATCACAAATCGTCTCACATTCTTGCGAGCCTGTGTCTGAACCTAGGATGACCGATCTCATTTCGGAACAGCATGTTGCGGTGCAGCAACAATAATTTCCCATTTTACTGTGGATAGCAGGCATTTCCCGGTAAAATTCTTCGTGACAGCGCAATCAGACGAAATGTCGGCTTGATTCTCGGCGCTAACCATGGCGCTTGGCTTGCATCAGAGACTCATGCAAACGGCGGGTAGAATTCTCACCGTGGCAGACGGAGGACAGAAATGGGTGATGGCGCAAGCGTAGGGACCAAATGGGTCTACTCTTTCGGCGGGGGCAGTTCAGACGGTAATGCCGCAATGAAGAATCTGTTGGGGGGCAAAGGCGCCAACCTGGCTGAAATGGCGAGCCTTGGCCTGCCTGTGCCACCAGGCTTCACGCTGACCACCGAGGTCTGTACGGCTTATTATGATCTTGATGAAGCCTATCCGGAAGACTTGAAGGAACAGGTCGACCACGCCCTGAAGCTGCTGGAAGACAAAGCCGGGAAGGTGTTTGGCGATGCGGCCAACCCGCTGCTCGTATCGGTCCGCTCCGGTGCCCGGGCGTCGATGCCCGGAATGATGGACACGGTTCTCAATCTCGGCCTGTCGGACACTACGGTGAAGGGCCTCGCCGCGAAGGCAGGTGAACGGTTTGCCTATGACAGCTATCGCCGCTTCATTCAGATGTATTCCAATGTCGTGCTCGGCCTGCGGCATGACACGTTCGAGTACATCCTCGATGATTATAAAGACAGCCAGGGTTTTGAACTGGACACGGAAATGGAAGCCGGGGACTGGAAGACGATTGTCGGCCAGTACAAGGACGCGGTCGAAGAAAAGCTCGGCAAGCCATTCCCGGATGATCCTCGCGAACAGCTCTGGGGCGCGATTGGCGCGGTGTTCGGATCCTGGATGAATGATCGGGCGATCCTGTATCGCAAGCTGAATGATATTCCCGCCGAATGGGGCACAGCGGTCAACGTCCAGTCCATGGTGTTCGGCAATATGGGCGAAACCTCGGCCACCGGCGTCGCCTTTACCCGCGACCCGTCGACGGGCGAGAATGTGTTCTACGGCGAATTCCTGACCAATGCGCAGGGTGAAGACGTGGTTGCTGGCATTCGTACGCCGGCGCCAATTTCGCGCGCCCGCGCCGATGAGCTGAAATCCGACGAAGCGCCGCTCGAGGAAGTGATGCCGCCCGTCTATAAACAGCTGACCGATGTCGCCGACACGCTGGAAGCGCATTATCGCGACATGCAGGACATTGAGTTTACGGTCGAGGATGGCACGCTTTACATGCTGCAGACTCGCAATGGTAAGCGAACGGCGGCCGCGGCACTGAAAATTGCTGTCGACATGGCGAATGAAGGCCTGATCAGTGAAGAAGAAGCGATCTTGCGGCTCGAGCCGTCGCAACTCGACCAGCTTCTGCACCCGACCATCTCACCAAACGCGACCCGTGACGTTGTGGTCAAGGGCCTGCCAGCCAGTCCTGGCGCCGCCGTCGGGCAGGTTGTATTCGATTCCAATGAAGCCGCGCATCTGGCCGAAGCCGGGCGCGCCGTCATTCTGGTCCGGGTGGAAACCAGCCCGGAAGACATTCATGGCATGCACGCGGCGCGGGCCATCGTCACGGCCCGTGGCGGCATGACCTCGCACGCGGCCGTGGTCGCGCGCGGCATGGGCCGGCCTTGCGTCTGTGGCGCGGGCGAATTGCAGATCGATACCGAAGCCGGTGTCTTCCGTGTGGGCGACCGCGAAATTAAAAAGGGGGAGATCATCACCGTCGATGGCGCGGAGGGCGAAGTCCTGTTCGGCGAAGTCGACATGCAGCAACCTGACCTGTCTGGTGATTTCGGAATCCTAATGAACTGGGCCGACAAGGTCCGCAAACTGGCCGTCCGGACCAATGCCGAGACACCCGCGGATGTCCAGGTGGCGAAGGATTTTGGCGCTGAAGGTATCGGCCTTTGCCGGACCGAGCACATGTTCTTTGACGCCGATCGTATTCCGGTCGTACGCAGCATGATCCTGGCCGGGACGAAACCGGGTCGCGAGGCGGCGCTGGAAAAATTGCTGCCCATGCAACGCTCCGACTTCGAGGAGATCTTCCGGATCATGGGCGATGCGCCGTGCACGATCCGGCTGCTCGACCCCCCTTTGCATGAATTCATGCCGCATACCGAAGCCGAGATGGAAGAGGTTGCTGCTGCTTCCGGAATGGAGGTCAAAGCGCTGAAAGCCCAGGCTGAAGCGCTGCATGAAAGCAACCCAATGCTTGGCCATCGCGGTTGCCGTCTGGGCATCACCTATCCGGAAATCTATGCGATGCAGGCGCGCGCCATATTCGAGGCCGCGATTGCTGTGGCCAAGGAAACCGGCACGAATCCGGTTCCGGAAGTCATGATCCCGCTGGTCGGCACGCGCAAGGAATTGGATATTCTGAAAGCGGTGGTCGATGACGCGGCGAAGGCTGTGTTCGAAAAATCTGGTACCACGCTCAGCTATCTGGTTGGCACAATGATCGAATTGCCGCGCGCTGCGTTGCGGGCGGGCCAGATCGCCGAAACCGCGGAATTCTTCTCCTTTGGCACCAATGACCTGACCCAGACAACGTTGGGCATTTCACGCGATGATGCGGGCCGGTTCCTGACCGCGTATGAAGAACAGGGCATCTATGACAAGGATCCTTTCGTGACCATTGATCAGGATGGGGTTGGAGAGCTGGTCAAGACCGCTGCCAGCCGCGGACGAGAGACCCGATCCGGCATCAAGCTTGGCATTTGCGGGGAACATGGCGGCGATCCAGCCTCGGTGATTTTTTGTCATAGTATCGGACTGGATTACGTCTCATGCTCTCCGTATCGCGTGCCGATTGCGCGCCTCGCAGCGGCCCATGCGGTGCTTCAGGACGCTTAAAATTCGCCTTCTGCGCGAATTTGTTCTGATTCCGTAACAAATTGTGATTATGAGAGCTGTGT
>JBCCZH010000139.1:0-7231 GCA_039188075.1 Pseudomonadota bacterium | reverse complement strand
GGTAAGCATTCGGTAAGGTTCTCGCCTTCACCCTGCCTCAATCTCTGTTCACTAAACGAGACTGAAGTCTTGCGCGAAAGGTGAGCCAGCGTGAAAGCTTCAAACGGAAAACCGGGCCTCAAAAAAACGGCCCGCAAACCAACTGCGCCGAAGCCGCAGGGAGCATCGATGACACTGTTTCGCGGTCGACCCATTCTCAAATGGGGCTTGATTTCAAGCTTCGTCCTGACCCTGATCGGGCTGCTGGCCGCATGGCTGTACTGGCAAAGCCTGTATCGCGGCATGCCGGTCCTGCCGGAAACCGCTGCTCTATGGGACGCCAATCGCGAACCAGCCATTGAATATGTCGATCGCAATGGCAAGACGATCGCCATTCGCGGCCCGCGTTATGGCCGCGCCGTCAAGATTGATGAATTGCCGCCGCACGTCCCGCGCGCCTTTATCGCGGCCGAGGACAAGCGCTTTTACGAGCATGATGGCGCCGATACACAGGCCATGGCCCGCGCAGCCTGGTCGAACGTGATTTCCGGCGAGACGGTCTCTGGCGCGTCCACCATCACTCAACAGCTGGTTAAGAATCTCGTCCTGTCGCCCGAACAGACTCTGAAGCGCAAAGCCCAGGAAGTTCGACTGGCCCGACAGCTGGAAGAAAAGCTGTCCAAGAATGAAATTCTCGAACTCTACCTCAACCGCGTCTATTTCGGCTCCGGCTTCTATGGCCTGGGTGCGGCTTCGCGCTTTTATTTCGACAAAGACCCGAAAGATCTGACCCTGGCCGAAGCCAGCCTTCTGGCGACTTTGCCAAAAGCGCCGTCGCGCCTCGCCCTGGATAATAATATGGAGGGCGCGCGTCAGCGCCAGACCTATGTGCTGGCAGAAATGCTGCAAGCTGGCTTCATTACGCCAGAGAGCGCCCAGATCGCCCTGGACGCGGACGTCGCGATCGCGCCGGAGCCTGAACAGGACCCACAATTTGGCTTTGTCCTCGACGCTGCCACGGAGCGCGCCAATGAATTGATGCCGGAATTGCCGGATGATCTGGTCATCAAGCTCACCATCGATTCGGAGCTGCAGACCAAGATCTCCGAAGCGCTCGAAACCCGCATGGCCGAAGAGGCTGAAGAGGCCAAGGCCGGGCAGACCGCCGCCATTCTGATGAACCGCCAGGGGCATGTGCTGGCCATGTATGGCGGCCGCGACTATCTGGAAAATCAGTTCAATCGCGCCATGCAGGCCCGCCGTCAGCCTGGTTCGGCCTTCAAGCCATTTGTCTATGCCGCGGCCCTGGAAGACGGCATCAGTCCCTATGATGTCCGGATCGACCAACCGGTTACGATTGATGATTGGTCACCGAAGAATTTTACCCGCGCCTATATGGGGCCAGTCACCGTTTCGGAGGCCCTGACCGACAGTCTCAACACCGTCGCCGCCATCCTGGCACAGGAAGCGACGGTTGAATCTGTCATCGGCGTCGCGCGCCGGTTTGGCATCAGCGCGGACTTGCAGCCCTTCCCGTCCATCGCCCTTGGCAGTCAGGAAGTGACCCTCTGGGATCTGACCCGCGCCTATGGCCCATTCATGACGGGCGGCCGCCGTGTCGATCCCTATCTGATCGAAACGATTGAGACGACACGCGGCACTGTCGTCTATGAGCGCCCTGACTATGACCCAGCGCAAGTCTATGACCGCGAACTGGCCGAGACGATGACCGCCATGCTGGCGCAAGTCATTCGCTCCGGCACAGGCTCTGCCGCCACGATTGGGGGCTGGCCGGTTGCCGGCAAGACCGGCACCAGCCAATCCTTCCGCGATGCCTGGTTTGTGGGTTATAGCGCCGAAATGCTGGGCGGCATCTGGACCGGCAATGATGATGACACGCCGATGAATGAGGTCACCGGCGGCGGCCTGCCAGCACGGCTCTGGGCCGACATGATGAACATTGCCCATGATGGCCGCAGCCCGAGCATACTGCGCGGCGCCAACCAATTGATCGAGCTGACCCCGGAACAACAGGCACGGGTTGGCTATTATCGCGACCTGGGCATGGCCTTTGCTGGCCTGGCCGGGTCGTCTGTCGTCGAAATCGAATAAGGCTGGTCAGCCGCACCGCGATTTCGTAACGGACCTCATGCCCACTGCGCTTCGTCTGTTCTTTATCACCACACTGGCCATGTTCGCCTTTGCTGCGAATTCTGTGCTCGGCCGGTTGGGCCTGGTCGAGACAGAGATCGGTGCCGGCAGTTTCGCTCTTATCCGACTGCTCAGCGGCGCCATTACACTGGTCATCATTTGCGCGCTTCAAGCAAAGAAGATTGCCGGATCGGTGCGCGGCGGCGCAGCCCTGCTCGTTTATGCCGGGTTTTTCTCTTACGCCTATATTGCCCTATCTGCCGGTATGGGGGCGATCATTCTGTTTGCGATGGTCCAGATCACCATGCTCGGCTGGGGCATGATCCAGGGCGAGCGCCTGTCAGGTCTGCAATGGTCCGGATTCGGAATCGCCGTCGTGGCTTTGGTCTGGCTGGTTTCGCCCAGCCTGGAAGCCCCACCCGTCTGGGCGGCAGCCGCTATGGCGATTGCCGGCATGGGATGGGGCGCTTACTCTATTCTCGGTCGCGGAGTCGCGGATCCGACCGCCGCCACCAGCGGTAATTTCGTCTGGGCAACGCTCCTCGCCCTGCCGCTCTTCGCCCTCGCCTACTGGATGATGCCAGAGCCGTTGCCGCCGATCGAAGGCATTCTCATTGCCATCGTGTCCGGCGCCATCACATCGGGACTGGGCTATGTCATCTGGTATCAGGCATTGAAGGGTCTGACCTCCACCCGGGCCGGAATTGCCCAATTAAGTGTGCCCGCCCTGGCAGCAATCGGGGGTGTGATGTTCCTGGCAGAACCGATCACCTGGCGGTTTGCCCTGGCGACTGGCGCGATCCTGGGCGGTGTGGCCCTGGCCGTCTTGACCCCGTCGCCGGTCTCACGCACATCAGAATGATGACGGTGTCGGCGCCCTCAGAAGCCAAGCAAGGCA
Organism: Pseudomonadota bacterium; assembly: GCA_039188075.1. Taxonomy (GTDB): domain Bacteria; phylum Pseudomonadota; class Alphaproteobacteria; order Caulobacterales; family Hyphomonadaceae; genus Henriciella. The sequence goes on along the minus strand of JBCCZH010000139.1, from coordinate 4,203 downwards.
AGAATGCGTTCATGTTCGTGGTGGTGTGCGTCATCCTGAACATGGTCTCGTTCGGAATCATCATGCCGGTCATGCCAGCTTTGCTGGAAGATATTACCGGACTTGCAGCAGAACAATCAGTATCGATTGGCGGCTGGCTAAGCATGATTTTCGCAGTCGCGAACTTCGCCGCCATGCCATTGCTTGGCGGCCTGTCCGACCGTTACGGTCGGCGGCCAATCCTGCTCATTTCGATTGCCATGCTGGGCGTTGACATGGTGATCATGGGCTTGGCGCCCACTTTGAGCATCCTGTTCCTCGGGCGCTTTCTTGGGGGTCTGTTTGCGGCCACATCTTCGGTTGCAAATGCCTATATCGCCGACGTGACCGAGCCCGAGGACCGGGGGCGTGCGTTCGGGATGATGGGCGCTGCGTTCGGTATCGGTTTCATTCTCGGTCCGGTCTTTGGCGGCTTGCTGGGGGAAATCAATCCACGATTGCCATTCTTTGCCGCCGCTGGAATCGCAGCGATAAACTTCCTCTATGGCTGGTTCGTATTGCCAGAAAGTCTGCCAAAAGAAGATCGGCGCCCGTTCAAGATGGCGCGGGCCAACCCGTTCGGCGCCATGGCCCATTTTGCCAAAGTCCCGCGCGTGGCCTGGTTCATCATCGTCATCGGCTTCTTCCAGGTGGCACAGGCGGTTTATCCATCAACATGGAATTTCCATGGCGAAATCCGCTATGACTGGTCAGAGTTTGAAATCGGCCTGTCTTTGGCTTCCGTCGGAATTGCTTCTGCACTAGGGCAAGCGTTTTTGACAGGCTATATTATCAAACGCCTGGGCGAGATGCGGGCCGGCATACTGGGATTGACCATGAACGCCCTGGCCCTGTTTGCGTTTGGCCTGGCAGATGCCCCCTGGATGGCCTATGCGATCATCTTCATTTTCGTCGGGGGCGGCGTCGCGATGCCGGCAATCAACACGATCACATCGAATCTCACCCCACGCAATGCGCAAGGCGAGCTGCAAGGCGCGCAGGCCAGCATGATGTCTTTTACGTTGATTTTCAGCCCGGTCGTGATGACACAAACGCTGCAATATTTCACCAATCTGCCGGAAACGCATCCGCTGCAGACCGCCGGGGCCGCGTTTTTCCTGGCTGGCCTGATTTCGACGCTGGCCCTGATTCCCTTTCTGATCGGCGTCGGCATTAATCGCCGCGCGATTGCAGCTGCTGCAACAGAACAGGCCGCCGAATAACAAGGGCGACCGGTCAAGGTCGCCCTCGTCTGATGCGCAAGGCCACGCCTATTTGGCGCGGGTCACCATCCCGATAATGCCGCCAATAATGCCGCCGCCAACGCCGCCATTCAGAAAGCTGCTAATCATGCCCATCAAGGCCTCGCTACCGAGCAGGGACTGAAATCCGACGCCTGCCGCGCCCATTCCATATCCGCCGGCGAGACCGCCAATAATCCCGGCAACCGCGCCGGTTCCCCCTTTTCCGCCCAGCGCCTTAGAGACGATCGGTCCTAGGACCGCGCCGCCAACGCCGTTCAAGATGAGTGGAATGAATTGCTCCATTTTTGTGCCCTCCCTAGGCTATTTTCGGGGCCTGTGTTCAGGTCTCCCGGCAATAAGCCATCAGAAAATGTAAAATCTGCCAAGGGCTCTCGCGCAGCGAGAGAGTCTGGGTTAGGCAGAGCCATGCCTGAGTCCAAGCCAGCTCTATTCCTTGATCGCGACGGGGTCATCAATGTCGATCATGGCTATGTCGATCGCATTGCGGACTGGCAGTGGATTGACGGCGCGCAGACCTGTATTGCCCGGTTCAGGGCGCGCGGCTGGTTCGTCTTCGTGGTCACCAACCAGTCCGGAATCGCTTTTGATCATTACAGCCAGGCCGATATGGATGCGGTCCACGCGCATATGGTGTCGGGCCTGACCGAGGCGGGAACCGAGGTCGATGCGATTTATGCCTGTCCGTTTCATCCGGACGGCACCAATCCGCAATTTCGAAAGGACTCATTTGATCGCAAGCCAAAGCCTGGCATGCTGCTCCAGGCCATGGCTGACTTTTCCGTAAAACGCGAAGCCAGTTTCCTGATTGGCGACAAACAGACCGACATTGAAGCCGCTCATGCCGCCGGAATTGGTGGATTTTTGTTCAAGGGCGGCAATCTGGCAGACTTTGCCGAATGGGCCTTGGCTGGATTTGAGGATGGTGCAAGATGAAGACGATCGGCATGATTGGTGGTGTCAGTACCGAAGCCACTTTGATTTATTACAAAACCATCAATGCCAGGGTGCGCGAGCGGCTGGGCGGCTATCACAGCGCCGAGATGCGCATCCATTCGGTCAATTTCCATGACTATAATGGCGCCCATGAAACGCGCGACTGGCCATTCATTCGGGCCGGCTTTGACCAAGCGGCCAAAGGCTTGAAAACGTCCGGGGCTGATGTCCTGGTGCTGGCCTGTAATACGCTGCACACGGTGGCGGACGCGATTGAAGGCGCGACGGATCTGCCTTTCCTGCATATTGTCGATGCTTGCGGCGCCCGGCTGCAGGCAGATGGCCGGAGCAAACCTGGCCTGTTCGGGACGGCCTATACGATGGCGCAACCTTATTTTGTCGATCGCCTGACCGAGACGACGGGCATGGTCCCGTTACTGCCTGATACCGACACGCAAAAGGAATTGAGCCGGATCATTTTCGAAGAACTGACCCATGGCATCGTGACCGACGCGAGCGTCGCCTATTATCAGGCGGCCATTCAAACGCTGAAGGATCAGGGTTGTGACAGCATCATTCTCGGCTGTACCGAGCTTGGCATGCTGATCACCGAGGAGAACAGCCCACTGCCACCATATGACACCGCGCTGATTCACTGCGAGGCGATTGTCGACTGGATCCTGTCGGACGCCCCGGCCTGACCATAGCTTGAGCCTATGATGGTGATATTTTTCTGCTAGTAGACACCGATTAAAATCGCCCCACATCTCATGGCGAGGATCCGGGACGGTCAAGACGAGGGAATGTTCATGCGATATCTGATTCTGGCTACGGCTTTCGCCGCCACCACGCCATTGGCTATGGCACAGAATACAGGCGGTATCTTTCCGCCAATGGTCAATGAAGGTCATAAATCGGCGCAATATCGCGTCACTTATGATCCGGATTCCGAAGGCCTGTCGCAACGCTTGCATTATCAGCAGGCCATTAATGGCGACCTGATGTGGCGCGGCCTGGTTTCGGCCCGCAAAACCGGCGAATCCGACGTGGATTTCGATTTCATTCAGGCCGAATTGTTCTGGGAACTCAGCGATGATGACGATGCCTGGAAAACCGGGTTCCGATTTGATGCGCGTATCCGCGACGATGATCGTCCCGGCCTGATCGGGTTGCACTGGACCAATCAGTTTCCGGTCACGGAAACCTGGAATGGCCGATTCGTCGCGCTGTCCTCCTTCGATGTTGGCAATGATGCCCGCGATGGCATTTTCCTGCAGACGCGCGGTAATCTGTTCACGCGGCTGGATAGCGGTCAGACGGTTGGCGTGGAACTGTTCAATTCTTATGGCTCTACCGACGATATCCTCGATCTGGACAAACAAGGTCATTCGATCGGTCCGTTTGCCAGTTTTCCGATCTCAGACAATTTCAGCTTGTTCACCGGTGCGCTGTTCGGGCTAACCGATGCCAGCGCGGACGCGGAATTGCGGCTCTGGATTACCCGCGGTTTTTAAGCGGTTTCAGGGTTCGACCATTCAAGCCGCCCATGCGGCAGACTTCCATCCATTCATCCTTCAGGACCGGCTGCACGGACAAGCGCATACTCGTGACCAGAGACATGGCAGCGAGGGTCTCATTTGCCTTGACGGCTTTCAGCGTGACCGGCGTCGGCATGTCGGCCAGCGCCCGGATGTGAACGCAATCCCAGCGTTCATCATCGGTCGTGGAATCTGGCGCACTTTCGGCGGAAACTTCAACGACGCCAACAACTTCCAAGCCCTCATTCGAGTGATAGAAAAAGCCGCGATCGCCAATCTTCATCTCGCGCATATTGTTGCGCGCCTGATAATTGCGGATGCCATCCCATTCCTCGCCGGCATCGCCCTTGGCCTTTTGCTGATCCCAGCTCCACTTGAAAGGCTCAGATTTGAACAGCCAGTATTTCATGCGCGCTCCTCGACGTTTGGAGGAGCATTTAGGTCGCTTT
>JBCCZH010000138.1:0-7260 GCA_039188075.1 Pseudomonadota bacterium | reverse complement strand
GTTCTCCACCACATGCTGCGAGGATTAAGCCGCCAAGGGCAAGTAAGAGCGTGCGCAACGTCAAGTCTCCAGAGGCTGAGTTTCAGGCTGTCTAGGCTGGTTTCCAGGCGCTGTCACCTAATCAAAGCTGAAGCTCTGCGGTCCAGGGTCGCGGCTGAAGACCAACGTATTCACGGCGCCATCATGACGAATATTGACGCGATTGGTCTGTTGCGGGATCGCGTCCATCAGAACGCCTTGCGTGATGCTGAGTCCTGTCGGCTCGGCTTGCAGCTGAGCCTCTTGATAGACCCAGTAATAGCCGCGCTCCACCTCACCACCGAGCAAGGTCAACGCCACCGGGTCACCCGACTCTGTATCGGTGACGACAAAACGTTCGCTGACATAGGTTTCGAACCTGGCCTGGGCCGCCTCGTCGCCGGTCAGGTCCGCCCGGGCGCCGAGCACACTCATCAAGGTGCTTTCAGCGTCGTGAATGCTGAGACGGTGGGCGATTTCGAGCCGGCACGTGTCGGGGGTGCAGGCCGCCTCCCCGTCTGGCAGGATCAAGGTGATTTCGGTCAGGCCAATCGCCTGTTCATGGGCATGGGACGGGCCTTGGAGCAGCAAAACACTTGCTAGTCCAAGGCCCAGATACGCAACTCTACTCAACAATGCCTAGTCCTCTGAGCCGTCTTCGCTTTCGGACGATTCCTCGTCCGTTTTCAGCTCGGTTTTCTCGTCCTGCATGATGTCCCGGCCAGCATAGGAGAAGGGACGGCTGAACTTGAACGCTTCGATGCGGGACGGTGTGATGCGACGCGGATAGTAATTATTCTCCAGGTCGACATCCGCCGTTTCCCAATCAGGATCGACAATGATCTGACTTAGCTCGCGGCCCTTTTCGAAGACCAGAAGCTTGCTGACCCGGTGCGGGTTGCGGCGCCAGATCTCTGCCGGGATGTACATTTTCTCGGTCGTTCCATCCTGGAATTCGAGACCGAGAATGATTGGCATGACGAGCCCGCCAATATTCGAGAATTCGAGGGCGTAATATTCAGCATCCTCGGCGACGGCACGATCAAAGGCCTGACGTTCCCAGTCATCCAGACCGTCGAGGAAAGCCCTATAGGCGTTCCGTTCCTTGTTGGTGACCGTGTAGACATCATTCTCGTCATAATAGTCGCGAATGTCCGGGAAACGCTGCACCCAGGTCTGCATGCCTTCAGCTTCATTGGCGACGACGCCGACCTTGGCCGGCTCGCCTTCCACATCGCTGCGCAGGCGGGACAGATCAATATCCGGATCTTCCGTGTTCATTTCCATCTGGAACACCCGGTCGAGCGAGATGTCGACATGATCGGTGGTGTAGAACCAGCCACGCCAGAACCAGTCGAGATCGACGCCTGAGGCTTCTTCCATGGTGCGGAAAAAGTCGCTTGGCGTCGGGCGCTTGAACTTCCACCGCCGCGAATATTCACGGAAGGCAAAGTCGAACTTCTCGCGCCCGAGAATGGTCTCGCGCAAGATGTGCAGCGCCGCTGATGGCTTGCCATAGGCGTTGGGCCCGAGTTGCAGCACGCTGTCTGACTGGGTCATGATCGGCACTTGCTGGTCAGACACCATGTACGGGATCAGGTCACGCGGCAGTGACCGGGTCCACGGAATATCCGGATCCCACTCATAGCCGGCGACACTGTCGAGGAAGCTGTTGTGCCCCTCATCCATCCAGGTCCATTGCCGCTCGTCCGAATTCACCACCATCGGGAAATAGATGTGGCCGATCTCATGAATAACGACACCGATCAGGAACCGCTTCTCGGCCATTGTATAGGTGCGCGAGCCATCATCCTGCAGCGTCGTGCGCGGACCATTGAACGTGATCATCGGATATTCCATACCGCCGACCGGTCCATTGACCGATTGCGACGTGGGATAGGGATAATCGAACGCGAACCGGTTATAGACCTCCATCGTGTGGATCACGGCGGTGGTTGAATATTTTTGCCACAGCTCGCCGCCCTCCTTGGGATAGAAGGACATGGCCATCACATTTTCAAACTCGGCGCCCGGCTGTTTGAACCCCTGCGCGTCCCAGGCAAATTTGCGTGAGGTTGCCCAGGCAAAATCCCGGACATTGTCGGCTTCAAACTTCCACGTCTTATTGCCCGTCGGATTGGAGCTTTCATTTGCTTCGGCTTCTTCCGGCGTGACGACAAAGACCGGACGGTCTGCATTCTCAGCCTCAGCCAGACGCGACCGTTGTGTCGCCGTCAGCACCTGGCGATCATTCTGAAGCACGCCTGTGGACGATACGATATGATCGTTGGGGACCGTAATCTCGACATCATAATCCCCGAATTCGAGGGTGAATTCACCGCTGCCGAGGAATTCCTTATTATGCCAGCCTTCATAATCGGAATAGGCGATCATGCGCGGGAACCATTGCGCGACCAGGAAAATATCATTGCCGCCTTCGCGCTCATCATCGGGGAAATGCTCATAGCCCGAGCGCCCACCGACGGCTTTGGTTTCGATCAGATTATAGGCCCAGTCGATCTGAAAACTCGTCGTCCGGCCCGGCGCCAGAGGCCGCGGCAAGTCAATCCGCATCAGCGTTCCGACAATCGTGTTTGGCAGCGCATTGCCCCGCGCATCGGCGACGCGGGTAATGTCATAGCCATAAGTATTGTCGGCTTGCGACTGCATACGGCGCAGCGAATTCAGCGTGATCTGCGGCGTCAGGGCTTCCCGCTGGTTCACCGAGCCTTGCGGCTTGGCCGAGAATGTGCGGGTCATTTCCGCGATTGAATCCTCACGGAACCGGTTCTGATCCAGTTGCAGCCAGAGATAGCGCAACGTGTCCGGCGAGTTGTTCTTATAGGTAACCGTCTGCGATGCGGTCAGACGACGAGCTGGCTCATCCAGGCTGACCTTGATCGTATAATCGGCCTCCTGCTGCCAATATTCATGTCCGGGTTCACCGGCGGCATTGCGATAGACATTCGGGCTCGGCAGCACTTCGTCCAATTGCCGGAATTTGTCTTCGAAATCGCCCTTGGTCTGCTCAATCCCCTGAGCACTCGCGCCTGAAACGGCAAAGACGGCGCCCAGCGCCGCCAACATATATCGCATTATCCTGCCCCGATCCGTGGTTGTTACAGGATTGTTATATGGGCCGTATCCGTTCTGGCTACGGTTTTATTGTCGCTTTTGCAGTTTTTCCGGTCAATTCGTGCGTGGCGGGTATCCTGCCTGCCCGAGCGCATCGATGACGTCCTGCGTATGTTGCGCATCCCGCGTCTCCATTAGGATGTCAAACTCTGCCCCTTTGGCCGGCACATCAAGCGCAATTCGGTTATGCGTCACCTCGACAATATTGGCGCCGGCATCACCAATCACCTTGGAAACCAAGGCCAGAAGACCGGGCCGGTCATCGCCAATGATGCGGATATTGACCAGGCGATTGTCTCTGACCAGGGCGCGCGTCAGGACGGATGCCAACAGTCGTGAATCGATATTACCGCCGCACAGGATGAGCCCGACCCGGCGTCCGGTAAACTTCGCCGGATGCGCTAGCATGGCCGCGAGTCCGGCTGCGCCAGCACCTTCAGCCACGGTCTTCTCGATATCAACGAACATCGTAATGGCCCGTTCGATATGCTCCTCTTCCACCAGGACCACATCATCGACTAATTCGCGCACAACACGTTCGGTCAAAGCGCCGACATCCTTGACTGCAATGCCTTCCGCAATCGAGGCGCCGCCCGTTCTCGGTTCGCGCCCTTCTAGTCGCGCGCGCATGCCAGCATACATGGCGGCCTCAACCCCCACGACCCGGATAAAGCGATTGTGCGCCTTGGCCGCGGTCGCAACGCCGGAAATCAGCCCACCACCGCCAATCGGGACGACCAGCGTATCAAGCTCGGGCTGTTCCTCGAGCATTTCCAGGGCCACCGTGCCCTGCCCAGCCATGATTTCGGGATCATCGAACGGGTGAATCCAGGTCAGACCTTCGCGTTGCCGCAGGCTCTGCGCGTGGGCATTCGCCTCGTCAAACGTATTGCCCTCCAGCACCACACGGGCGCCGAATGCGCGGGTATGTTCGACTTTGTTGAACGGGGTCGTGACCGGCATGACAATCGTCGTCGGAATGCCCAGCCGGCGGCCATGATAGGCAACGCCCTGCGCATGATTGCCAGCAGAGGCCGCGACGACGCCAGCTTTTTTCTGATCATCGGTCAGCCGCGCCAGCTTGTTCAGCGCGCCGCGTTCCTTGAACGCTGCCGTGAATTGCAGATTCTCGAACTTCACCCAGACTTCGGCACCGGTAATCTCGGACAGGGTCTTGGAATGGCGCATGGGCGTGCGCTCAATCTGGCCTTTGAGCACCTTGGCGGCGTCGGTGACGTCTTCGATCGAGATGGGCAATTTGTTCGTCATGGTCTTTATCTTCAAACAGTCCGCGCGCACTCCTAGAGCGGACGCGCCGAAATTGGAAGCTTCCATTCTCTAAACACAGGGTTTACGAGACCCGCCATGAGCAAGACGAAGTCGGATCTGGTGGTAATTGGCGCCATTCTGGGCGCGCATGGAGTGCGCGGCGATGTCCGCGTCAAAAGCTTCACGGCGGAGCCCGAAGCGCTGTTCGACTATGCTCCTTTTCTCGGCGAAGATGGCAAGGAGATGCTCACCCCTGTCAAATCGCGGCCGGCCAAGGATCATTTCGTGGTCACGCCGGACGCGCCGCGCCAGAAAGAGGAATGGGATGCCCTCAAGGGCACGCGCCTCTATGTCCCCCGAACGGCGTTGCCGGACACGGATGAAGACGAATTCTACATTGATGACCTGGTCGGACTGGATGTCTTTATTGGCGGCGAAGAGAAGATCGGTTCGGTCAAGGCCGTGCTCAATCATGGCGCCAGCGACCTGATTGAGATCCACCGTCTCGAGCGCGGCAAACCGGTCCTGGTCCCGTTCACGTTCGAGGATGTCCCCGTCGTCGATCTCACGCGCGGCCGGATCGTGGTGGCAAATTTTGATCTGTGGCAGGACGAAACCCGCCCGGACGACGCCCCTTAGGCGAAGGCCGCGCTGGCTTGCGCCGCGTCGAGGAAAGCCTGCAAGCCGTCCGCATCCTTGCTGTCCTGCACGGCCTTTGTGACAGACTTGAAGGCGCGCGCGGCATAATGCTGGGTAATCTGCTCATACGCCTTGCCATCCAGTTTGAGCGTGACCCGCTCTTCCTTGGCTTCAGCAGCGTCCATATTGGCCTTGGCCCAGGGTAGATAAGTGACCGCAATCTCGTCTCTGAACAGCGGCAGCAAAGTCTCTTCCAACTCGCTGAGCGGCTTGAATGGACCGCCGGCTTTCGGCTCGTCCATGAATTTGCTCCATTCGGCGACGAAGGGCGCTTGCGCGCGCAACCAATCGCCCGGTGTCGGATCGAGCAGGAGCTGCGCCACCTGACCGGCAATCGCGAAATCGGCGGCGGATGGGCGTCCACCGAAGAGAAACAGGTTCTTTTCCAGATGCGCGTTTAACAGCGTGAAAAAGCGCTCGAAGCTGGGCTTCAGTGTTTTCTCATTCTTCTTTTCAACGCCAACAAGCGGCAGACGATCACGCATCCGCTTGACGATCTGGTCCCGCGTTTTCTTTTTCGCGCGCGGCAAGTCGCCGTCCAGGAGCTGTTCCATGGTCCGGTCGCCGGCAAGTTCACGATCCGGCTTCTGACCCCAGCGATTGAAGAACATCAATTTGTTCAGCCACTCGTCCGCATAATCTTCGAGCATCAGCGCCAGGGCGGCGCAGGCCGGATCTTCCGGCACGGCGGAAGGCTCGGAATGATCCGCTTCTACGGTCGCCAGAATGCTGGTCGAATCCTGATTGGCGGGGCGGTTGGGGGACAATAGAAGTGGCACAGTCGGCACGCGCGCCAGCGCCGCAAACTCTTCATCCGTGGCTTTGCTGCGGCCAATCCACTCAAAGTCCACGCCTTTATAACGCAGAAACGATCTCACTTTCAGAGAGTAGGGAGAGGTCTCAGCCCCAAACAGGCGATAGGCAGTCATAGCAGTCTCATTTCAATGTCAGCGCGTGATCTAAGCCAAGCCGCTGCAACTGCCAAGTCGAATAAAGCGGTGGCGCGGTAAGGGGAGACCGCGCCACCCATTTCGCAGGCCCGTTTAAGCCGGCTTGCGGAATTTCAGCGTCATGCGGTTGGACTCACCGACCGCTTCATACGCAGCGCGCTCAGGCGAGCCTTCTTCAGTGCCGGCCAGAGACGGTGGCAGACGCCAGACAAACTCTTCCTCGGTCGGAACATCGTTGGCATTCGCGTTCAGGTCACTGGATCCGGCATATTCAAACCCGGCGCCTTCAAAGGCAGCAATGACGGCGGAAGGCTTGAGATAGCCATTCGACCCGTTGGCCCATTCATCGCTATTGCCTTCCGGCCCGCTATGCTGAACCACGCCAACAATACCGCCGGGTTTCAGCACGCGATAAGCTTCGGTCAGCGTGTCGCCCATGTAAGGCGTTTCATCATCGGAAAAGCGGTTGAGATTATGCAAGGCCCGGATGAACAGGATCGCATCAAGCTTGTCACTCGCCTCTTCCGGCATTTTGGTCAGTTGCACAGATTTAATCTTTGCACCGTTTTCAATGCCCCATTCCGCGGCTTGATTTGGCCAATTGGCCGTCCCTTCAATACGGGTCGCGGTCCATTCGTCGCCAAATCCGAACCGGCCCCAGAGGTCATCTGGATAATGCGCACCAACCAGGGCGCCCTCTTCGCCAAGATAAGGCAGCAGGATCTTGGAATACCAGCCACCACCAGGCAGCGCCTCGGCCACGGTCATGCCAGGCTCAATGCCAAAGAAAGCCAGCGTCTCAGCCGGGTTGCGGGCGCCGTAGCGGGCCTGCACATCTTCAGGCTGCGCTGCGAGAATCGCCGCCAGCTTGGCCTCGGATGTCATTTCTGTTGCCGCTTCAATGGTCTCCTCGACCATGTCCTTGGCATCGTCGACCACCGCTTCAACCGTTTCTTCGACGGTTGTCGTGGTATCCTCGGCCACTGGCGCCGTCTCGGTTTCGGCAGCCTCATCCAGGGCCACACAACCACCCAGCACCATGGCCAGAGCCGCACTTGCTCCAACCAGAGAATATTTTGATTTAAGGATTGATTTCATCACCAACGCCTCCCTTCTTGCGTTCAGGTCGGGAGTCTTAACGCAGAATAATTCGCCTGTCGCGTGTTTATCGAGAAACAATACGATTTTC
>JBCCZH010000137.1:0-7294 GCA_039188075.1 Pseudomonadota bacterium | reverse complement strand
TAATCGTTTTCGATCCGCGTCTCTTCCGGTCCGGCATTGCCGAACCGATCAAATGAACGAACGAATTGCTCGCCACTCTCCTGCCGGACGCCAACGGTCGCCTTGATGAAGTCTGTAATGTCAGCATCAACCTGCGCGAAGTAAGCGGTCACATCCAGACCCGCGACATAGAAATCTGTCGTCGTGGTCGACTCGTTCAGGAAGAAGCGGCTGGGCGCAATATTGTCTGGCGAGAACAGGAAATCCGGACGCGCGAGTGGATCTACCCCATCGACAATCGAACCATTGAATCTGAAATTGAACTGCTTGTAGTCCCGCTCTGTCGATGAATCATCGAAGCCCGCTGACAGGACGATTTCGCGCCCATCCAGGTTGAGAGTGTATTCGCCGTCCAGGCCGAACCCGGTGACATCATCGACCAGTTCCGTGAATTGAATATTGTACCGACCTTGCTGGTTATTATAGGTCGGCACGCCGTCAATGACTTCACGAGTCAGTTGGCGCTCGTAAGGCGCATCATAAGTCGACTGCGCGACCGAGCCGCGCCAGTTCAGATCCAGATCGCCAAACCCATGCGATCCGGCGAGCTGGAATGAGGTCAGCTCGCGCTCATACCAGGCGGTGCGCTCGCGGTGACGGATTTCATTACTGCCATCCTCTCCGACCGCGATCTGGGCATCTTTCGTGGTCGAGTGCACATAGAACAGAGTACCCGCCACTTCATGTGCGCCGCGGCCAACCGTGACCGATCCAAGACCGTTCACGATCGCATCGAATGTGGTTTGATCGACGATCACATCGCGGTCGAAATCACCTGATGCATCATTGCGCAGAACCTGTTGCGTGGCTTCGCGCGTGGTCCAGCTGCCATCATAGCCGAGCACGCCGATCAGGCCGACATCGAATTCATCAAATGAAAGGGCTTTGCCCCCTTCCACAGCGACTTCGACGGGGGCATCAATCTTGCCTTCCTGAATGACCGACAGCGGTGAATTGACCAGGCTCTCGCCAGCAATCTCGCGCTCCGTCGCTGACAGGCTGTTAATATTGGTGCCTGTCGCAATCAGCGATGCCAACGGGCCGGGCAGATCACGCAAGCCATCATCATAGCCTGACCAGTCTGTATCGCTGCCGCGTACAAACAGACCATCTTGATTGGTCGTGACGGTATTGTAACCGGTGCCAACTTTCAGGTTGAGAAAATCCTCGGCCGGCTGACGAACGGTTTTGAGATCGATCAGACCGCCGCCAAACTCACCGGGATAATTGGCGGAGAAGGTCTTCTGCACCGCCGCGCCATCCAGCATGCTGGACGGGAACAGGTCGAGCGGTACAGTCCGACGCAATGGCTCGGGACTTGGCAAGGGAGAGCCGTTCAACAAAGCCACGGAATAGCGGTCACCAAGGCCGCGCACATAAGCGAACTGACCATCGACAACGCTCAAACCGCTCAGGCGCGTCAGCGCCAGAGCCGCATTGGCATCGCCCTGACGGGTCAGGTCTTCGGCTGAGAGAAAGGACGCGACCTGGGAGGTCTGACGTTGCGGTTCGGGAATGAAGCGGCCGCGCACGACAACCGTTCCGAGCGTTCTTTCATCAGCGCTCTCAGTCGTATCTTCCTGAGTGACCGGCGTATCTTCGACAGGATCTTCCTGAGCCATGGCTGACGGGATGATGGCCAATGCGAGGGCCGTCGTCAGCAGGAGTGAATGTTGTGAAGGACGTTTCATTGGTTTGGGCTTTCAATTCGGATCATCGGGTCGTCGAGCTGTTTGCTGTTTGAATGGACCGCTCTCGACAGACAGAAATAGAGAAACCGGGACAGCGCCAACGCTCTGTCCCGGTGAGTTCGCCTTGGTTAGCACGCTTCGCCATTTGGCAGGCCGCAGGTCCAACCCTGCCACCAGGTGTCGTTCGCATTCTCGACCGCGCCGATATAGTCGGTGTCTTCGAAGAATGGATCGACAGCTGTCAGGTCCGTCGCCGTGGCGGCGGTTTCCGTTGAGCCGTTGATGAAGGTTGAGATCAGCGTATTCACCAGCGGCGCGGCTGTGTTAAATGTGCTGTTCGGTGCAGCGGCGGCGGCTTCAACCGCGGCAACCGTTTCCGGATCCGAGTCGGTCAGGCCGGCGCCATTGGTGCCGCAATCGGCCTGCACAGAGGAGAAGCTCGGGTCAACGCCAACACCGCCAAAGCTGGTATTGTCACCATCCCCGGCACTGGCGTCCCAGGCAAAACAGGCATTCTCGTAAACAATGACACCGTTCAGCAATTGACCAATCGAACCGGAATTCGACCGGAACACTTCATCGCCTGTGGTCCCGAGGAAGGTAAAGTTCGCGATCTTGGGATCAGATGGCAGCACCGCTGACGCGGCTGCTACAGAGCTTTGCTCCGTGATATTGTCGCCGCGCCCATTGATCTGATCAACGATGACAAACTGAATGGCGCCCTGATAGCCGTTATCGGTATCGATGGATTCGTCACCATTCCCGGTAAGCACGAGATATTTCGCATTCACGGTGCCGCCGAAGAATTCAACGCCATCATCGGCATTATTGTGGACCTGGATATATTCGACCACGGTGCCGTCACCGACGCCCCCAAACGCAATACCGTTGAGCTCATTGTCTGTGGTCAGTTCGAAGCCAGCATATTTGACCTGAACGTAACGCAGCACGCCGGAACTGTCATTGACATCATCGCCGCCATAAAGCGCGTCAGGCGAGGTCACGCCCTCGATCCGCTGTTGGCAACTATCGGTGCCATAGGCGCTGCCGCTCAGGCAACGGTTTTGCGGCGCGCTGCCGAGGATAACTATGCCGCCCCATTCGCCATCGGCCTGGTCCGGCGCGGGCTGGCTATCCCGCAAATCGGCTTCCGAAGTGAAGATGATCGGGTCGGCAGCCGTGCCGAGCGCGCGAATGTCGGATCCGCGGTTCACGACCAGATAGTCCTGACCGGTATTGCCGAACAGGGTCACACCGGATTCAATAATCAGCGTGGCAGAGTCGCCTGTCGCCGCTGTGCCATCCGCGCCAGTATCCACACCCACGTCAACGCGGCCATCCAGCTCGTAAAGATTGCCGCGGGTCAGGCGAACCTCGTCCGCCAGAACACCCGAGACGACGCAGACTTTCTGACCATTGATCTCAGTCGCTGAATCCGTGGTGCCGGTTGGGCAGGTGAACTCGTCCGGGAACAGACCGAAGGTCCAACCCGTCGCCCAGTTATCGGTTTCAGATTCATCTGGACCGAAGGCACCGATATAGTTTGTGTCGTCAAACGAAGCATCAATCGCCGGCAGATCCGTCGGTGTCACACCACCTTCCGCGGTACCGGGGAAGAACACGGCCGCGAGGGTGTTCACCAAAGGCAGCGCGGTGTTGAACGTGCTGTTCGGTGCCGCAGCTACGGCTTCAACCGCGGCCACTGTTTCCGGGTCAGAATCGGTCAGGCCAGCACCATTGGTGCCGCAATCGGCGAGGACGGACGAGAAGCTTGGATCGACGCCGACGCCACCAAAGCTGGTATCGTCGCCATCGCCCGCGCTGGCATCCCAGGCAAAGCAACCATTTTCATAAACAATCACGCCATTGAGCAAGCGGCCAATCGAACCGGAATTGGAGCGGAACACTTCATCGCCATCTGTGCCGATAAAGGTAAAGTTTGCGATCAACGGATCAGACGGCAGGACAGCTGACGCGGCTGCGACAGAGCTCTGCTCGGTGATATTGTCACCACGTCCGGTTGTCTGCTGAACCACGGCATATTGGATGGTGCCCTGATAGCCATTGTCGGTATCGATCGACTCATCATTGTTGCCGTTCAGGACGAGATATTTCGCATTCACGGTGCCGCCAAAGAATTCGACGCCATCATCGGCATTGTTATAGACCTGAATAAACTCGACGACTGTGCTGTCGCCAACGCCACCAAAGGCGATGCCGTTCAGCTCATTATCGGTGGTCAGTTCGAAGCCAGCATGTTTGACCACGACATAGCGCAGTGTGCCGGAATAATCGTCGGCATCATCGCCGCCATAAAGCGCATCTGGCGACGTCACGCCTTCGATGCGCTGCTGGCAGGTATCGGTGCCGTATGCGTCACCGCTCAGACAGCGGTTTTGCGGCGCACTGCCTAGAATGACAATGCCGCCCCATTCGCCATCAAAGGTCTCACCCAGATCATTGCTCGGGTCTGAATCATTCTGACGTTCAATGTCCAGCGCGCTGGTAAAGGTGATCGGTTGGGTCGCACTGCCGCGCGCTTCGAGGGTCGAGCCACGCGTGACGACCAGATAATCCTGGCCGGTGGCGCCAACAATGGTCACGCCCGGTTCGATTTCCAGCGATGCAACAGAGCCTGCCGGATCTGTGCCATCTGCGCCTGTATCAACGCCGACATCAACGCGTCCGTTCAACCGGTAGACGACGCCATCCACATTCGTCAGCGTCGTGGTTCCGAGCAGTGTGCCGGACAGAATACAAGTTGTGATACTGCCAATCGGATCCCCTTCTGTGAATCCGGTCGGACAATCCACCGTGGTGCCCCCGGTGCCGCCACCTGTGCCTCCACCCGTTGTGGGCGGTGTGGTCGGCGCCGTCGTACCTGGCGAGGCGATATTGCTGCCTTGTGAACAAGCCGCCATCAAACCCAGCGCCAAAGCGCTCACAGTCATGCGTAATTTCATTTTGTATCCCCGAATACAGTTTCGCAGTCGAACGTAGACGGGAGAATCAACCCGCCCTGATTCAGGGTCGACCTATGCGCAGGGAGTGACGGTTTTTTTGCACTGAAACTACGGTTATGTGACAGAGTCAGTCACATAACTGACGCACTAGTTAACTGAAATTAATCCATTTTATTCCGTGTCAGGATCATAGTGCAGCGCCACAAAAAATGTCGATTCAGACGGGTATCTGCGGCGGTTATTATACCTCATCGCGGGTCAAATCATCCGGCTCCGGATCATCAGGCATACGCAATCAGGTCGGTGCACCACGCGCCCCAGATCCCCAATGCGAGACAGGGGCCGAAAACTATTGCGACGCGATGACGATCCGAGCGTGTTCTTTGTGACACGGTTAACGCCACCACCAATCCGATTCCTGACGCGATCAGGAGCACGACGGGCAATTCATAAAGCCCGACCCAGGCGCCACCGGCTGCGAGCAGTTTGGCATCGCCCAGTCCGATTCCTTCATAGCCGCGAGCACGGCGCCACATCATGGCCAGTCCTGCAATCAGGACGTATCCGACCACGGCGCCGCTCAGTGCCGGAATCAGGTCCCCGACATGCGTCGCATAGCCGAGGCCAAGCGCCACCAGCGGCCAGGTCAGAATATCGAACAAAAGCCCGGTGCGCAGATCAATATAGCTGAGCAGAAGCAGAGCCGCACCGAGGCCGAGACTGACCCAGAGGTCCAGGAGTCCCGTTCGGTTTGCGCTGCCAAAAATGGAAAAGACCAGCCCATAGATCGCCGCCAGGAGCACGGTGATCAGAAGCGCCGTACGCGCCCCCGTCCGAACCTCTGGAAAGTCAGGCTCATCGGGCGGTGCGGGCACGGTCACGAGCCTCGAAAACCTTTCGCGACGACAAACAGTTCCGGCGACCCCGCGCGGCTGGCCGGGGGTTTGATATGTTTGACGGTTTTGAAATGCTGTTTCAGGCGCGCCATCATTTCCGGTGTCGCCCCGCCCTGAAAGACTTTCGAACAGAAAGCGCCGCCCGGGCGCAAATGGGCAATGGCAAAGTCGAGCCCCATATCCGCCAGAGCCGCGGTGCGCAGACTGTCTGTCTGTTTATGCCCGGTCGTATTGGCCGCCATATCAGACAGGACCAGATCCGGCGCGTCGCTGAGCCCGGTCATCATTTCGGCGACATCGCCCGGCTCATTGACATCGCCTTGCACGATAAAGGCGCCCGGCACCGGCTCGACTTCAAGCAAATCAATCGCGACAAGCTCGCTAACGCCTTTGCGTACGCAGACCTGCAACCAACCGCCAGGCGCACAACCAAGATCGACCACGCGAATGCCGGGCCGCAGCAATTTCATCTGCGCATCCAGTTCCAGCAATTTATAGGCGGCGCGGGCCCGGTAGCCTTCGGACTGGGCTTTCTGGACATACGGATCGGAAAGCTGTCGCTCGATCCATTTCTTGGAGCTTTCAGACTTGGCGCGATAGGCGATCACCTTGCGCTCGCCCGTGCGACGACCAGAGGTCTTCTTGTCGCCGGTTGGCCCCTTCCAGCGCCGTTTGCCATCATCGCTCATGCGGAGGCTCCTTGTGCGGCGGGTTTCGGCGCGCCTTTAGGGCGTCGACGACGACGTCGGTTATTACGCTTCGGACCCTGCATCATGGACAGCAGCAAGCCTTCGCGAAGCCCCCGATCGGCGATCCGCATATCGCCCTTCGGCGCCAGCGACCACATCCCCTCAACAATCGCACAGCCGGCCAGCATTAGTCCGGCCCGGTCGGTGCCAATGGTCGGGAATGTGTGCATTTTCGCCATGCCGGCAGCGCGCAATTTTTCGACCGTACCCATCATCGCCTCGCGCGTCATCCAGGCGCCATCGACCTTGTCCCGGCGATATTTGGTCAGGCCAAGGGTCACCCCGGTCAGGCAGGTCACCGTTCCGGACGTCCCGATCACATGCGCCCGGCCGCTGGCGAACGCCTCGCGGATCTCCGGCGCCCGTTTCCATTTGTCGATCTGCCCCATCACATGAGCGAGCATTTGCGGATAGGCCTCTTCTTCCGGGAGATGCGCAAAGGCCTCGGTCAGCGTCACCACACCGACCGGCAAGCTGCGCCAGGCCAGGATGGGTGGTTTTCTCAACAGGCCTTTCAAGCCGCCCTCATGCGCCGGACGCGCATCGACATAGGATAATTCGGTCGAGCCACCGCCAATATCGATCACCAGGACGCGGTCCGTATCCGGCTCGATCAGATTGTGGCAGCCAATCAGCGCCAGCCGAGCTTCCTCTTCCGGACCAATAATCTTGAAGGTCAGGCCGGTTTCCTCGCGCACGCGCTGGATGAAAGCGGGGCCGTTTTCGGCGCGCCGGCAGGCTTCGGTCGCGATACAACGCACGTGACCGACTTTCTTCGCTTTCAATTTTTTGGAAATCTTGTGGAGCGCATCCATCGCCCGTTCAACGGAGGCATCTGACATCCGCCCCGTCGCCGCCAGGCCTTCGCCCAGGCGTGCAATTTGTGAGTGAGAATCGACCACGTTAAAGGTATCGCCGCGACGCGCGGCGATCAGCAATCTGCAATTGTTCGTCCC
>JBCCZH010000136.1:0-7306 GCA_039188075.1 Pseudomonadota bacterium | reverse complement strand
CTGGGCAGGCAGGATTGTGGTCAGAACGTCACTGCCAAACAGACCTGCAAACAAGGGTGACAGGAAGTCGGACTTCAGCGTTTCATCAATAATATGATGACGCTGACCCGCGGTCAGATCATTCGCCAATTCCTCTTTCACCGCCGCGAGATAGACCGCCGATCCGACCGCCCCGCCCGACACGCCATTGATGGAGTAAACATGATCGAGCAGGCGCGTATCGGCGTTTTGGGTACAGAGCGGTTCGGGGCGCGTGGACGACTGACAAAACTCCAGCAGCGCCGTGTCGAGCCGTGACAAGTAATATCCCGCATGCGCGCCGGCCCGAATGCCTCCACCCTCGGCCAGGACCACAATGGCAGGAATGGGCGTTTCATCATCGTCGTCCGGATTTTGTCTCGCAGCCAGCCACTGTGCGGCATGGGCATTGATTTCCTGCGCCTGAAACGCGGTGTCCGGCCCGGTGACGGCAAGCCGATGAATATGATGTGCTTCGCCGAGGCCAAGCAGAAGGATTGGCGCCAGCACGGAGGCAGATGGCAATTGGTTCACCGCCGCCCGAAACTCCAGACGGCTCGACCAGATGCGCCGGCGAAAGACAAACACACCGAACAGCAACAGGAATACCAGCATGTCGGCCGTAAAACGCGGCTCGAAGACGAGAACTTCCAGTGAAGAGACTAGAAGCTCGATGAACAGCAATCCTACCAGCAGAAGAAAGAACCAGGACTTTAGCGAATAGGCCCGCCGCATGGATTGAAACTCATCCCACATCCGGCCTGGCCAGGATCTTTGTCTTGTATCCGGTGGTATGTTGGCGTGATAGGCCCGCGCATGTCGCGCTGAGCTTTCGACCAGACCGGAAAAGAACAGGGTCGCCCAGAGTGTCCCGAATAAACCAACCCCCAGCGGACCAAGAAAGGCGACGACGGGCGGGAACCAGAAAACCAGTGGGATGAGAATGATCCCAATCACACGCACGCATTGAAAGACCAGTTCAACGAATGGATCGATAATGATGTATCGCGCCGTGTGCCCCTGGTGAAGTCGAACAACTCGATCCTTGTAGCAGCGATACACCAGATGCAGGAAAATGAAGCAGGTAAAGAACATCCAGGCCCCGCCGGGATATTGAGCCCATTCGAAATAGCTGGCACCAATTGTCAGGATAATGAGCGAGAACATCAATCCGGCAATGGCCGATTGGGCTGTGCGGTGTTCCGGCGCAAAGCAGAAATGCAAAAAGCTGAAGCCGGTATATTGCAGTTTCTGTTTCCAGCCTGGCTTGGTCCGCATCTGATTAAAGACCGCCCGCCGCCGCGCTACACCCTCATGGCACATCCTGGCGATTACCGAACAAAGGATCCCAAATCCGATCCCCGCCGCGACAATCGTCCAGAAGCGAATGTCATACAGGCCATATTGGAACCAGAAGCCCATCAACATAAAGAGCAGCGGCAGGAAAACGCCGCACCAATAGGCGTATCGCAAGCGCAAGGAAATGCTGGGATCGACCGGATCGCGTTTGGCCGTCGCGAAATAGTCCGTCTCGGCGTCCATCTGACTTCGACGAGTCACCGCACTGAGCATGAAGGCGGTATACATCATCACGACGCCGTGTCCGACGAACAGGGCAATCAGGATGACGGTGTCAATGTCAAACCCGGCCCGGTTAATCGTGTATTTGATGATCGCCCGCCCCTGATCCGGGATCAGGAAAGCCAGACTGAGGAAAAGCAGGGAAAAGGCCACCGGCCAGGTTGGCTTGAGCGCGCGATACTGGAACCGGTTTAACAGTTTGATCTCGCCATCCGCCGGCATGATTTGGCGGAGCATATCGATGACGCCTCTAAGCATCGTCTCCACTCCGGAGTGGGACTTCGACGAAATCATTATTGGCGAGTTCGCGGCGCAGGAAATCCAGATGCGAGCGCTGATAGGCGATCAATCCAATCTCGGTGATTTTTTCCAGCGTCTTGTACTTTTTCGGATCAGCCAATTGCTGCGTGATCAGATGTTTCAGACTGATCACCATTTGATGCGCGACGAAGGCGGCATGGGCACCACCATCGCCAGATCCAATCAAGGGGAACAGAACCGAATGCAAGCCACGACCGCGCTGACGCCGTCGTTCGTCGCGCATGCCCTCGAATACGGATTTGACGCACTTATCGATCTCACCGCCCGACGAAAAGCCATCGCCGACCTTGTTCGGTGTCACCGCCGCAAGGTGCGCCACGTGACTGACCTTGTTCTTGCTGCTCAGAGTACTGGCATCATCCGTCCGGGTCATGAAGACCGTACCAACCGGAACTTGCGATCGTGTGCCGACTTTCTCGGCCAGAGCGAGACCTAGTGCATCCTTGTAACTGTCATCATTCAAGGCCCCGCGTCGCACGGATCCGAGTTTTCGAATCTGCGCTGACACAGATCGGTCCCAGAAGCGCGCCATTTCCATGAATGTGTTTTCTGAGTTGACCCAGACATCGAAATCCTTGGCATGCTGGATCTGATATTCCCAGATCACAATTTTTGGCCCCG
Source organism: Pseudomonadota bacterium (assembly GCA_039188075.1). Classification (GTDB taxonomy): domain Bacteria; phylum Pseudomonadota; class Alphaproteobacteria; order Caulobacterales; family Hyphomonadaceae; genus Henriciella. Next base: position 4,765 of record JBCCZH010000136.1, on the reverse strand, counting down.
CGGTTTTGGCAACCGGGTTGCCTGATGCGTTGAGTTGCCAGGCCACCTCATGCAGCTTCGAGGTTTCGAACGGGCGTTCCAATGGCGTTACACGGAAGGCGCCGGTGGCGCGCAGATCGCTTTGATACTCGGCCTCTCGCGGCCGGTTCAGATATTTCACGACCGCGGGAATCTGGTCCATCCAGTTCGGGCTGGAGGCATCAATATAGCCATGCTTGGTTTGCGTGAAACGCGCATTCGCGATGGTAGATGTGTTACTGTTCGGCGCCAGAAGCAGAGTCGGCGCATTGCTCAGCGCGTGGCGAACGCCGGTGACATAGAATGCGTCTGCGGTCACGCACAAGTCGATCACGGCGAACTGGTTGTGGATCAGCTGATGGACCAATTGCTCGAACGGCTCAGGCTCGTGATCTTCTTCATCCGGTGGAAAAATCTCTTCCAGATACGCAAAGTCGATAATCATCGAATACGTATCCTGCAGGTGCGCGACCAGAGCCTCGATTTGTGCCTTCAAGCGACTTTCCCGCGTCGTCACGACCACGCAGCGACCGGCAGATAGCGTTGAATTTGTCATCACGTCACCTTCCCCACCTGACTCCTTCGCCTAGGTCGCTTTCAATCCAAAGATCGGTCCGAAATTCTCGGGTCGCCGCATCCATTCGGCCGCCGCAAAACACTTGCCGTCGAGAATACGCCCATCCGAGACCATGTCGAGAAAGTCCTGCGGGCTCACCGCATGCCGTCGAATGTCCTCGGTTTCGACTCCGCGGCCGCGTTGGTCATCAGCTTCCGTCTCAGGCCATGGCTTGTCATCCGGCCAGTCAAATCGCGCATAATAGAGGTGGATCTGTTCGGAGCAGGCGCCAGGCGACGGGTAGAAGGAGCCAATGAAATCGGCATGGTCCGGGACAAATCCGGTCTCCTCTTCGCACTCGCGTCTGAAGGCTTCGAGCCAGGGCTCTCCGGGTTGTTGCATACCGGCCATCAATTCCAGCATGCGCCCCGCATGTTCCTTCTCCCGGTCAACTTTTTTGAGATCCGGCAAACCGCTATCGGCATCAATCAGGGTTGGCATACGAAACTGTTCCACCAGAAGCAGGGTCTGCTTGCCTTGTCCGACCACGTGCAAGATGCCAGCGACCGCGTCGCCCCGGTGCACGTTGACCAGGGTCATCTCTTCGCTCATTTCACCGGGATTGAATTTTGGGTGGACAATCTTGAATCGATCCAGCCGCAAAAACGAGCCGAGTTTCGCCAGCGTGGCGTGTTCCTTGAATTTGACCTTGCGCATGGCCGATCAGCCCCCCCAGATCGATTTGGCCACGTTGAGCAGATGTTTCCGATCTTCAATTCCATTATGCCCGCCATTAATCAGGCGGGTCACCTCAAAAATATCATCCGTATCAGCCACCTCATTGAGATTGCGGCTGTCCCAGTAATTTGCCGCGACTTGCAAGGCGATCACCGGATTGGATGCGACGACATCCGGATCATTCTCCAGATCAAGGCCCAATCGCCCCCCAATCGACCGATAATTGGCGCGACCGGTCAGCTGGATAAAACCGCGACCACGATAGCGCCAGCCATCGCCTGAGGCTTCATCGCCATTGCCAATGCGGTTGGCGTAAACTCGATTGGCAATTTTTTCGGGCTGGCGGGCATATGACGCGGCTTCCGCCTCATCGCGAAACTTGCTGCGAAAGATCTTCATCAGACCCTGCGTGCTGTAATTCAGATTCTCTTCCATCGCTGTGAAATGCGCGGACTCGTGCGCCAATTGCGCCATGAAATGCGAGAATCGGCGTGGATTCTCCCCAATCTTGTAATGCGCAACCACCTGGTTCAGCACGCGCAACAGCTCTTCATCCAGGCTGGACGCATAGTCTCCGACAAAGCGCTGCACCCGTTTGATCACCTCGACCACATTGGTGAGATCGGTAAGCCGCGAATTTGTTGCAGGTTCAGGATCGATTGAAACCAGGTATCGCGCCGCCGCATAGCCCTCTTCGACCAGATTTCCGGCCGTGGTGGTGATTTTCCACCAACCGAGTGCGCTGGCATCCTCGATTTTAGTCACCAGCGTGCCATGCGGCATATCCATAATGATTGGACTGTCCGTACTGGGTTCCTGGCGCATGCGCAGGCTGCTCGCATTGACGCGAAACACGTTTTTCGGTGGCGGGGGCGGCGGCGGAGGGGGTGGAGGTGTCGGCTCTACGGGCTGAACATGGTGCAGTGTGCGAGTCGGTGCGTCGATCGGAACCAGGAATTTGCGGTGCGAATACCCTTCAACATGATAGGTATCTGAAAATTCTGCGAAGACCTTGTACCAGTCTCCATTCCACAGTTTTTTATCCAGCCGCCGAACCCGCATTCCTGCTGGCATTGCTTCAAGAACGCGGCTGCTGCCAGTTGGAAGCTCTCTGATCTTGAGGCCGCTTTGGGCCGTGACTTTCAAGTACTCCATTCGTCCCTCGCGCCTGCTTGCTATTTGCATTTTGCCGAAAAACTGCTTGAGTAGGTCACGCTCAATACGGGACTTTGTCAATGTCATTTCTGTTGGCTCTCGCGGCATTTGCGGCCATTGTTGCGGTCTATTCCACAGTGGTGACGGTGCTTGTGGAGGGACTTCAAAAGGTCCTAGCCCTACGCAGCGCGGGCATGAATGAGATGCTGCGGGCGTTTTATGATCAGACCCTGGCCAGCTTGCAGCCCAGTGACACACCAGATGCTGAACGGGCCAGTCTTGCGGCCGGAAAGAAGCCCTCAAACGCAGCCAAGGATTTTGCTGATTCGATTACCCGTCGGACGCCGTCTGAAAGCCTGAAATTCTGGTACATTCGCAGTTGGCCGCTGATCGGCCACATCTTCGCGTCGCGGCGCCAGAAACTGTCCACACTGCAATTCATCGAAAGCCTGGCGGAAACCAAGGAAGGCGCCGCTCTGTCCCGCCATGAACCGGGACAATTACGCGAAGCGCTGACCACGGCGGCCTACCAATATGAGCGGCTTGGCGAGACTCAATCTGAGTATTTCCAGTCGCGCGCCAAACTTCTGTCTGTGATTGTCGGATTGGTGGTGGCTGTGTTCATCAATTTCGACGCGATCACCGTCTATAAAGAGCTGTCGACCAACGCTTCCCTGTCTTCGCGCCTGACTTTGGCCATGGATCAGGAAAAGCTCAATCTGGTCCAGAAAGTCGCCGGCACGGACGATACGGAACTGGAATCAAGCTCGCTGATGACTCCTGCCATTCAGCAGGCTGCAGGAGATTTGCGTGCGCTGGGCATCCCCATCGGACGAAAAATGTTTCCGCATTGCGAGGGCTATTCCCATACGCCCACCGATCAGATCCTGACGACCAATAGCAGTCAGGCTGACGCGATTGTGGCGACTGAATATTTCGATCCGCGTTGCGGCAAGTCGCGTCAGCAAACCGTCAATCAAACCTGGGCTTTGAGTTTTCAGGACTTCCTGACCATCGAAGGCGCCTCGCCATCGGGCTATTTCGACACGGCTGGCTATTGGTTCAGCTATCGCGGCCATCGCGTGGCCGCCATTGGTAATAACCTCCAATCCTTCCTGATGTGGGCCCTAGGCGTCATAGTTGCAGGCGGGTTGCTCGGCCTGGGGGCACCGTTCTGGTTCAAGATTTTCAATCGGCTGTCCGCCATGGCCATCCCGGCAGCGCGAGCGACGCTGACAGCCCCGCCAAAAACACCAGGAGCGCCGCCGGTCCTCATCAAAGTTTCAGATGTGCGCCCGGCAGCTTCGAGCGATCCGGAGGACCTCGAACGCGGGTTCCTGACCGTGATCGGGCGCAACAAGGTCATGGTCGCCGCCGAAGAAGCCAATGCTGACGGTATCGGACGACTTGAAGATGCGCGCCCGGGGATCAAACGGGGAGAACGTCCGCCGGAACTGACATAGAAGCAAAACCAGTGGGCGAAAAGTGAGGGGTGAAGGACGACCAATGACTGGCGTAACCGGTGTCATGTTTGCGGTGAAAGCCGCGTTCAACATTTTGGAAACTGCGCGCAATATCGCAGAAGCGCGGGCGAGCCGGTTTGATTTCGACGTTGTGTTCACACCGCTACCCGCAGGCAATCCGCTCGATCTGGCCCGGCAACACCTGTCCAAAAGCGAAAATTGGGGCACGTCAGGGCAGCACAATCACATACTCTCGGAGTTTGCCGACTGTATTCTCGATCAGGGAGACTTTGGACGTTTCATCGACCCGGAAGCGCCGCAGGAGAGACAGACGCAGCTCTGCATCGCCCTGAATTCGGCTTTCAGCGCCGCCGTGGCAGAGGAAGAACTGAAACGGTTCCAGTCCGTCGATACGTTGCAGCGTTGGGTCGACAATGATGCAGGCCGCCGCGATCGGGCCCGCCTGATCCTGCGAATGAGCGGATTGGCCCTGGATTATATCAGCACCCACACGCACCGCCTGGGTTTACGCGGACAGGCGCAGACCATTGTCGGCGCGATCTCTGATAGCATTGCCGGGCATATTGAGCGCAACAAGGCGACCATTATCGAGACCGCGTTCACCAAAGGCGCTGGCGCGCGGATCGCGGAAGCCCTTCTGACCACCAGCCTCGAAATTGCTGAAACCCGTCCAGAACTGTTCTCGGACAAGGACTCGGTACAAGCGCTGGTGCGCTCAGCGATCAGTCCATTCCGCGAACTCAATGCGGCGAATGCCAGCCTCGATCTGAATGCAACACAGCGCCTGATGAAAATCCGCGAAGTGCTGCGCGGG
>JBCCZH010000135.1:0-7313 GCA_039188075.1 Pseudomonadota bacterium | reverse complement strand
GCGCTTTGGCAATCGGTCAAATCAGACGAACGCTGACCCAGCCTCGCTTCAAACCGAGTCGATTTGTTCCGAATAGTGGGTTGTCAGCTCGACAATGACCACGGCGAGCGCATGACCGGAAACACCGACGGTCCACCAGATCAGGGGCCACAGCATCGTATTACTCCCCGTTCCGATATTGATGCAGACAAAGACCACAATACCCATCAGATAGCTGGCTAAGTGGATCCAGAATGATAGCCGCAAACCGGCGCGGGCCTTGGCATTTTGCTTGGCAACAATCTTGGCCGCTTCTTTTTCCTGATCAATGGACAGGGCCATGACATCGACATTATAGGCGGCCGCCAGGGCCATCACACTCTCTTGCGAGGCGGGTTCCCCATTTTCGATCCGCTGGACGGTCCGCAGTCCAATTCCGGCCAGATCGGCCAGATGCTCCTGTGACCAATGACGCTCCTCGCGCCACCGTTTGATTTTTTCGGCGTCAGCTTTGAAAGGCATTTTTGTCTCCTGTTTAGATTGGTACAACACAATCCAGAGACGTCAAAATTGCGGATTTCGCCACGCCACGACCCCGTCAGCAGCCCGCCACCAAGCCGCCACGACCCCGCCATTCCTTGAAATTATTGCAAAAAGTGAAGCCCCGAAGCTGCAAAGAGCTTCGGGGCTTCTGCTTGCGTCCTATACCCCAGACGTGAGCTTTGATTAGACCTTATAGTACATGTCGAATTCGACAGGGTGTGGGTGCAGCTGAAGGCGCTCCACTTCTTCCTGCTTCAGTTCGATATAGGCATCGATCTGGTCATCATCGAAGACGCCGCCCTTCTTGAGGAAGTCACGGTCGGCATCGAGGGCCGCCAGAGCCTCGCCAAGAGAACCACAAACTTGTGGGATGGCCGCCGCTTCAGCGGGTGGCAGATCATACAGATCCTTGTCCATCGCATCACCCGGATGGATCTTGTTCTCGATCCCGTCCAGACCGGCCATGAGCAGACCTGCAAAGGCCAGGTACGGGTTAGCGGTTGGGTCCGGGAAGCGGGTTTCGATCCGCTTTGCTTTCTCGCCGGTGCCGAACGGGATCCGGATGGAGGCCGAACGGTTACGCGCTGAGTAAGCCAGCATCACAGGCGCCTCGAAGCCTGGAACCAAACGCTTGTACGAGTTGGTCGAGGCATTGGTCAGCGCGTTCAGGGCGCGGGCATGTTTGATGATGCCGCCAATGTAATAGAGGCAGGTCTCAGACAGACCGGCATATTGATCGCCAGCAAAGGTTGGCTTGCCGTCGCTCCAGATTGACTGGTGCACGTGCATGCCTGAGCCATTATCGTTGAAATATGGCTTCGGCATAAAGGTTGCCGTTTTGCCATAGCTCGCAGCCACATTGTGGATGACATACTTATAAAGCTGAAGATTGTCCGCCATGGTGACCAGCGTGTTGAACTTCATGCCAAGTTCGTGCTGGGCCGGCGCCACTTCGTGGTGGTGCTTTTCCGGCTCAAGGCCGAGTTCACCCATCACAGACAGCATTTCGGACCGCATGTCCTGCTCGGAATCGACGGGTGGCACTGGGAAATAACCACCTTTAGGACCTGGGCGGTGCCCCATATTGCCCATCTCGTAGGATTTGCCGGTATTGGCAGGCAATTCTGTAGAGTCGAAGCTGTAGCCGGTCATATGTGGCTCGGTGTTCCAGCGCACATCATCAAAAACGAAGAATTCTGCTTCGGGACCGAAATATGCGGTGTCACCAACACCCGTCGAGGTCAGATAGGCTTCTGCCTTTTTCGCCGTCATGCGCGGGTCGCGATTATAAGCCTGGCCGGTAATCGGATCGAGAATATCGCACATGATCGCGAGGGTTGTTTGCTGGAAGAAGGGATCAATCTTCGCGGTCGCCAGATCTGGCGCGAGATTCATATCCGACTCGTTGATGGCTTTCCAACCAGCGACAGACGAGCCGTCAAACATTTGACCATCGGTGAAAAAGTCAGCATCGACCATGCTCTTGTCGAACGTCACATGCTGCAATTTTCCGCGTGGGTCGGTGAAACGAAGGTCGACGAACTCTACGTCATTGTCCTTCATCATTTTCAATACACTATCGGCCATTTTGCCCTCCAGTTACTTCCTGTCTTTCCTGTTTACGGCGCTAAAGGGCACCGTCACCTGTCTCACCTGTCCGAATGCGGACCGCTTCGCCGACATCCGACACAAAAATCTTTCCGTCGCCAATCTTGCCGGTCTGAGCGGCTTTCGTGATGGCTTCGATCGCGCTCTGAACGCCCGCATCCGCAACCACGGCTTCGACTTTCAGTTTCGGCAGAAAATCGACGACATATTCTGCGCCGCGATACAATTCTGTATGGCCGCGCTGACGTCCGAAGCCTTTTGCTTCAACAACCGTCATACCCTGAACGCCGACTTCGTGCAGCGCCTCTTTCACATCATCCAATTTGAACGGTTTGATGATGGCTTCAATCTTTTTCATACCCTCAACCCTTCGATAGCTAACAATGGCTCTCGCATAGGATGGCTCTTCGCGGAGGGCGATAGCTGGACCGTCGCGACTCTCCTCTGTCAACAGTCCTGCTCGATCGTGAAGCAGCCATGCATTAATCTTATGCATACAAGATCTGACAAAACATGACGCCTGCGTCATTGTTTAATGAGGCGAGGTCTGTTATCCTGCGGACATAACAAGAAGAAGACCTCCGATGACAAATCCTGTCCCCTACATTGACCCGAGCCGCCCCAAACCGAAGCGCAAACCACTCAAGGCCTGGCGACATATGCAAAAGCTGATCGCGGACAAGGAAGATACCGCCCAGGTGTTTCACATTATCGAAGCCTTGAATGGGGGCTCGAACCGTAAGGATTTCAAGCGTTTTCTGGCTTCCGAGAATGGTATGGAACTGCTCAAACGCCGGTCATTCCTGCCTGATATGCTGGATGATCATGCGCCGCTGAAAGCCCTGCCCAAGGGTACGGTCGGTCGCACCTATGTCGATTTCATGGAGCGCGAAGGCCTGACCGCGAATGGTCTGGTCGAGGAAAGCATGATCCAGCGCGCGCATCATCAGCAGTTTGATGATGACCTTCTCTGGTATACCAATCGCCAGCGCGACACGCATGATATGTATCATGTCCTGACCGGCTATGGCCGCGATGCGCTCGGGGAAGATGCCCTGCTCGGCTATACGCACAGCCAGCATGGCGGCCTCGGCATCAGTTTCATTGCCTTTATGGGCAATCGTCAGATTGCCAAGCAAGCGCCGCGCGAAGCCCGGGTCAAAGAGGTTTTGGCAGAAGGTCGCCGAAACGGCAAAGCCGCCAAACGGATCGTGGAACAGGATATTGAAGCCCTGCTCGATCAGCCGATTGAAGAGGTGCGTGAACGCCTGAACATCGCCGAACCCGTGCTCTACAAGCAGGCGCTGCGCGTGTTCGAGAGTTACAATCAAGACCCGCAACTCGTCGCTGCATGATCTATCTTATCCGGCATGGCGAAGCCGCCGCACGCTGGGGATCACACCCCGATCCCGGCCTGTCCGACCTCGGGCGTGAGCAAGCGGCTGCGGTCGCAGAGACGCTGTCTCATCTCGGGATCGAACGGATCATGTCCAGTCCGATGGCACGATGTCAGGAAACAGGGCGGGCGTTTGCCTCCCGGTCAGGCCTGGATCTGGCGATCGAGCCACGCGTGACGGAAATCCCCACGCCGCAAGATGTGACGGATCGCGTGCCGTGGCTACAAAGCTTGATGGCTGGAAACTGGGAAGATGCGCCAGAGCTGGTTCAGTCCTGGCGAAAGGCCTTGATTGAAACGGTTGCGAGTCAGCCAGCGAGCACCGCAATATTCACGCATTTTGTCGCCATCAATGCGATCGTTGGATATCTCGAGAATTCCGACAAGGTCACCGTATTCCGGCCAAATTATTGCAGCCTGACCCGGCTCGACGTGTCGGGAACGGGCGTCACCCTCGCCGCGCGCGGCGAAAGTCTGGAAACGAAAGTTCTCTAGGAAAATGGTGGGCGGTAACGGGCTCGAACCGCTGACCCTCTCGGTGTAAACGAGATGCTCTACCAACTGAGCTAACCGCCCTTCCGGGACGCATCCTTTGCCTTGTCTTGGCAAGAAATGCAAGACAGCCCCTGACAGAAAATCAGGGGCTGCTGCAGTTTTATGTATAAGGCCTAGTGACGGACTGAAGCACCATCATCATTCGAGCTTCCGCGCCCGGACAGGGTCGCCGCAAGGGCCTCCTCATCCTCCTCGGACCATTCAATCGGTGTCAGCGGTCGCACAAGGGCGCGCGCCAGCACTTCATTAATGTCGGACACTGGAATGATGGACAGGCTTTCCTTCACATTCTCAGGAATGTCGGCCAGGTCTTTCTCATTCTCGTCCGGAATCAGCACGGTCTTGATGCCGCCGCGCAGCGCCGCCAGGAGTTTTTCCTTGAGGCCACCAATCGGCAGAACGCGCCCGCGGAGCGAGATTTCGCCTGTCATCGCAATGTCGCGATGCACCGGATTGCCGGTCAGCAGCGACACCATGGCGGTGGTCATCGCAATACCGGCACTTGGTCCGTCCTTAGGCGTTGCCCCATCCGGCACGTGTACGTGGATATCGGTGGTGTTGAACGTGCTCGGCTTGATGCCAAGCAGGACCGCCCGCGACCGGACCAGCGACTGAGCCGCCGAGATCGATTCCTTCATCACATCGCGCAGATTACCCGTGACCTTCGTATTGCCACGTCCAGGCATGGACACCGCTTCAATGGTCAGGAGATCGCCGCCAACTTCCGTCCAGGCAAGGCCCGTGACGGCGCCGATCTGATCTTCTTCGTCAGCGAGGCCAAAGCGGAATTTCCGGACCCCGGAATAGTCCGCCAGATTGTCCGCAGAGACGATGACTTTGACGATGCCATTATTGCCGAGTTCCCGCACACCCTTGCGGGCCAGCTTGGCCAGTTCGCGCTCAAGCGAACGGACGCCGGCTTCACGTGTATAGTAGCGAAGCAGGTCACGGATCGCCGAAGATTCGACCACCCACTCCTCTTCATCCAGGCCGTGATCGGCGCGGATCTTGGGCAACAGATGGCGTTCTGCAATCTCGAGCTTTTCGTCCTCGGTATAGCCAGCGATACGGATGATCTCCATCCGGTCCAGCAAAGGCTGAGGCATGTTCAGGCTGTTCGCCGTGGTCACAAACATGACATCCGACAGATCATAATCGACTTCGAGATAGTGATCGTTGAAAGTCGAGTTCTGAGCCGGGTCGAGCACTTCGAGCAAGGCTGCAGACGGATCACCGCGATGGTCCATGCCCATCTTGTCGATTTCATCCAGCAAGAAGAGCGGATTGCCCGTCTTGGCCTTCTTCAGGCTCTGGATCACCCGGCCCGGCATTGAGCCGATATAGGTCCGGCGGTGACCCCGGATTTCGCTTTCATCGCGCACGCCGCCAAGCGACACGCGAACAAAATCGCGGCCAGTGGCATCCGCGATGGACTTGCCGAGTGAGGTCTTACCAACGCCGGGCGGGCCCACGAGACACAGGATCGGACCCCGCAGCTTGTTCGTGCGCTTCTGCACCGCGAGATATTCGAGGATGCGTTCCTTGACCTTTTCGAGACCATAATGGTCATCATTCAGCTGCTTTTCAGCTGCTTCAAGATCGGTCGAGATATCCTTGCGCTTGTCCCATGGCAGAGACAGCAGCCAATCGAGATAGTTGCGAACAACGGTGGATTCCGCTGACATCGGACTCATCTGGCGCAGTTTTTTGACTTCCTGCTCCGCCTTGGTCCGAGCTTCTTCAGAGAGGCCGGCTTCCTTGATCTTTTCCTCGATCTCCGCGACTTCGTCGCGTTCGCCTTCGCCCTGATCGCCGAGCTCGCGCTGAATGGCCTTCATTTGCTCATTCAGATAATATTCGCGCTGGGACTTCTCCATCTGACGCTTGACGCGGTTTTTGATTTTCCGCTCCATCTGCATCATGCCCATCTCGCCTTCCATCAGCGAGAGGACCTTTTCAAGACGGTCTTTAATGTCAGACAGTTCCAGCAGGCCCTGCTTTTCAGACAGTTTGACCTGCAGCTGTGACGCCACCGCGTCAGCCAGTTTGCCAGGCTCAACAATGTCGGAAATCGTCGAAACGGATTCCGGTGGAATCTTCCGATTCAGTTTGGCGTAATTTTCAAATTGCTCGGTGACGGCCCGCATCAGGGCTTCAAGTTCGCTGGTGCTGGCATCGACGGGTTCGATAATGCCGACTTCAGCAACATAATGATCGCCGCGATCTTCAAGCTGGTTCAGACGCGCTCGGTGCCCGCCTTCGACGAGTACTTTCACCGTACCATCCGGAAGCTTCAGCAATTGCAGAATTGTGGCTGTGGTGCCGACGGCGTGCAGGTCATCGGCAACCGGGTCATTGGTCGATGGATCCTTCTGCGCAACGAGCATGATCTCGTTCTCGCCTTCATCGACAACTTCGAGGGCTCGCACAGACTTGTCACGGCCCACAAAAAGTGGCGCCACCATGTCCGGGAACACAACAATATCTCTCAGTGGGAGGACTGGGAGGTTTTTCGTCGTCATAACTGACTCCTTTGCTTCAGGTCCCGCTCAGCGGCGACCATCACCTTCACCCTGTTGTCGGATGATTCTGGCGTCTCATTTATTTGATAACCACAATCGTAGACTTCAACCACAAAATAGCGGTGGAAATGTGGTAATTTAATCCTATGGACGCGGATTAATCAGGACGCTTCGCTTGGCTGAACCTGCTTGGCGTGCACGTAAAGCGGTTTGGCATTGCCATCGACCACTTCCGCATTGATCACGACCTCGTCAACACCGCGCAAACCCGGCAGCTCGAACATGGTGTCGAGCAGGATGGATTCCATGATCGAACGAAGGCCACGTGCACCGGTTTTCCGGTCGATCGCTTTCTTCGCCACCGCAGACATCGCATCCGGCGTGAAGGTCAGATTCACATCCTCCATCTCAAACAGTTTCTGATACTGTTTGACGAGCGCATTCTTGGGCTCGGTGAGAATGGTGACCAGTGCATCTTCGTCCAGGTCCTCAAGCGTTGCCAGGACCGGCAGGCGTCCGATGAATTCCGGGATCAGACCATAGCGTTGCAAGTCTTCCGGCTCGACCGTGCGCAGGATTTCACCCACACGACGGGCTTCCGGATCCTGCACATCAGCTCCAAAGCCGATCGAGGCGGCTTCACCGCGTGAGGAAATAATCTTGTCCAGGCCGGCAAACGCGCCGCCACAGATGAACAGGATATTGGTCGT
>JBCCZH010000134.1:0-7319 GCA_039188075.1 Pseudomonadota bacterium | reverse complement strand
TTCGCCGGACTATTGGTATTGTTCGGGGCGTTCGCCTCCATGGCACGGGAACGTCGAAAAGAGGCGGCATTGTTAAAGACATTTGGTGCCAGCCGATGGCAGGTTTTCGGGCTCTATGCCGCTGAGTTTGGACTTTCCGGATCCGTTGCAAGTCTGCTCGGAGCGGCGATCGGCACGGCGGCCGCCTGGCCCGTCGTGACCCAGCAATTTGAGGCAGAATGGGCCATGCCCTGGACAGAACTGATTGCCATATTGGGACTGTCCATTCTGATCTCTGCCGCTGGCGGTCTGGTGGTCGGGCGACGCACGCTGGCCCACCCCCCGATGCGGGTTTTGAGATCTGTCTGATGGATTCGGGCAAAGAATGGCTCTCAATACGAGGGGATGAGTCCATGTACGCCAAATAGCCGTCAAACAGTCCCGGCTGCTGAAACGCGGTCAGTTGCATCTCGTTCTGCAGACATTTTCACATCAGACCTTGCCCATTTGACCATTTTCCAATGATCTTTGACCAGAATTGTGATCCTGCCATGCGAGGTGATGCGTGACCGCCAGTTTATTGTCCAAGCTGCAAGATTTATTGGGATTTATTTATCCCGAGGAAGACGTTTTTCTTCTGTCCGAGCAAGTCTTTGACTGCTTTTTTGCCGACAGTGAGTGGCTGAGAGACACGCCGAGATATCCCGACGTCCAGGGGCAGTGGACGCAGGATGATATCCTGCTCATTACATATGGCCATTCCATCATTGATGGCACGCATAAGCCACTCGACCTGCTCTATGATTTCCTGACACGCTACCTGAAAGACGCGTTCACCGGCGTACATATCCTTCCGTTCTTCCCGTTCTCATCCGATGAAGGGTTTTCTGTAACGGATTATACGGTCGTGAACCCGGTGATCGGAGAATGGGCGGATATCAATCGCATTGCCTCCGAGTTTAAACTGATGTCTGACCTGGTGCTCAATCATGTCTCATCGCAAGGCCCCTGGTTCAGCGCCTATTTGCAAGGACAGGCGCCTTATGATGGCTATTTTGTCGAAGCGGATCCGAGTGAGGACCTCAGCGATGTCGTGCGGCCGCGAACGAGCCCCTTGCTACGCGAGGTCGAAACGGCAAACGGCGTTAAACATGTCTGGTGCACGTTTAGTCATGATCAGGTCGACCTCGATTTCAAGAACCCTGAAGTGCTGTTGGAGTTTCTGCGGATTACCAAGCTTCACATCGAGAATGGCGTCCGGGTGATCCGCCTGGACGCCGTCGCCTTTCTCTGGAAGACGATGGGGACGTCCTGCATCCATTTGCCTGAAACGCATGCGATCATTCAGTTGATGCGAGTCCTGCTCGATCATCACCGGGAGTCGGTCGTTTTGCTCACCGAGACGAATGTTCCGAACACGGAAAACCTTTCCTATTTCGGGATGCGGAACGAGGCGCACAGTATCTATAATTTCTCGCTGCCGCCTTTGCTTGTTCATGCGTTGCTGACCGGCACGTCCGATTATTTGAATCAGTGGCAAATGTCGATGCCACCAGCGCCATTGGGTTGTGCCTATCTCAATTTCAGCGCCAGTCATGATGGCATTGGCATGCGCCCGGCAGAAGGCCTGCTGCCGGCTGAAGATATCGAACTGATGTTGCAGACGACGACGGCGTTTGGCGGTTTGATCAATATGCGCACCTTGCCGGACGGGTCCGAAAAACCGTACGAGCTGAATATTACATGGTATGACATGATGAAGGGCGCTCCGGAGGGCGACGCACATCAATTCGACCGGTTCATTTGCTCGCAAACCATCGTCCTGGCGCTGGAGGGGATTCCGGCCATCTATATTCACGCCTTGTTGGCGACGCCGAATGATACCGAAGGTGTGCGCAAGTCCGGCGTCAACCGTGCGATCAACCGGCACCGTTGGAACTATCCCTCATTGCATGAGCATCTTGCCAATAAAGAGAGTGTTCACGCCCGGGCGATGACGGAGCTTAATCGAAGATGCGGCATACGTCGTGCTCAGAAAGCCTTCCATCCGAATGCGACGCAATTCACCATGCAGCTCGGGGACAGGATATTCGGGTTCTGGCGCCAGAATCTTGAACGCGATCAGTCGATCTTCGCGATCCACAATATCTCAGATGAAGCGGTCAAAATCTCGGCGCGATCCCTGAATCTGATTTCCGGGGATAACTGGGTGGACCTGCTCAGCGGTGATACGATTGAGCCCCTGGGAGAGGAAATCATGTTTCGACCTTATCAGTGTCGGTGGATCACCAATCTGGTTGCCTAAGCGCCAGCGTCCGCGCGAACCGCATCCTTGATCCGGGGCATGATCGTCGGATCGGCGGCATCAATCCGGGTCCAGTTCGGGATGAGCGGCGTTTCGACCGGCGTTTCCAGAAACTGCGCCCCGGCTTCGGCGACATTTGTCGCGAACAGTTCCACAGCGCGTTCTTCCGAATTGCGGTCAAGCGACAGGCCGTTCATTGTCGCGACCGCATCATAAGCCTCGATCAGGTCGAGCGCGGTACGGTAATAAGTGGCCTTGAGCGTGCGGAATGTTTCCTTCTGAAAGACCACCCCCTGTATGGCCAGTTTCCGAAACAGTGCCTTCGAGATGTCGCGCGACATTCTTGAGAGTCCGGCATTGGCGTCGCTCTCTGAAAGTGGCTGGTGTTTGTGATCATAATTGTCGGCAATATCGACCTGGCAGATCCGGCGGGCGTTGAGATTGCGATAGGCCTCGGACAAGACGCCAATTTCGAGCCCCCAGTCGGAGGGTACGCGTATGTCTTTGAGAATGCTGGTCTCCATCGCGAACTCGCCTGATAGCGCATACCGGAAGCTCTTCAGATAGGTCAGATAATCCAGATGCCCGAACAATTCGGATAGCGCGTGCAGAAGCGGTGTGACGAGCAATCGATTGACGCGACCGTTCAGGGTCCCACTGGCGACTCTTGGATAATATCCCTTGCAAAATTGGTAAGAGAAATTCGGGTGGCAAACCGGGTAGAGCAAGCGCGCCAGCATATCGCGCGTATAGGTCAAAATATCGCAATCGTGCAGCGCAACGACATCAGCGCGACCGCTGGCCAGCGCATAGCCGAAGCAATACCATACATTTCGGCCCTTTCCAATTTCGCGCGGGGCCAGCGTGGCTTTGGCCAGATGTTCATCGATCGACTTCAGGCGCGGACCATCATTCCACAGGATGGAGTGGTCTTGCGGCAATTCCGAGAAGAAGGCTTTGGCGCTTTCAAATTGCGTTTCAGTCGCTTTGTCCAGGCCGATGACAATATGGTCGATATACGGAACCGCCGCCAGCTCTTCGCGGATCCGGGGCATGGCTTCGCCTTCCAGCTCGGAGTAGAGACAAGGCAAAATGAGCCAGATTTTCTTTTGCTCGGAAAACTCCACCAGCTGGGCTTCCAGATCCTCAGTTCGGGTGGTTCTCAAATTGTGGAGCGTTGCGACGCGTCCATGCTGATGAAAGTCTGCCACTGCCCAATCCCTACTGTTCTATTCCAAGCCGCTGCATCAAACCGAGAACCGCCTTGTTCCAAGCCGTCGGCCCTTCATCTTCGGTTCGCATAACGCGTCCTGTCGCGTCCTGTCGAAGTTCGGGAATACCAGCGCCGATTGTATTCCTGATGACGACCGGGTAGTTGGCGGCTTCCAGCATTTCAATGTCATTTGGGGCATCACCCAGCGCAATTATCGGGGCTGGTGCATATCTGGACACGATTTCGAACATTTGATCGGCTTTCGTGGTACCGAAGGAAAGCGTCAGGAATCGACCGCCCTGGCGGGCGTGGATGCCATGCGTCGCCAGTTGCTCGAGAAACGTGTCCAGTTCTTCGGCAGAGCCCGACCATTGTCCGGGTTCAGAGAAGCGCCGCGCTTTCGCCAGCGCCGCGTTCGACACTGACAAACCGGTGAGCTGCGCAACCCGCTCTAGAGAATTGTCCCCGAAACCTTCGAATTTCTGTCTCAGATCGCTCGGGACCTGGTCCAGGATCGACCGGATTTCTCTATAAGTGCCGTTCTCGGTTCCCTCTGCACCGTCGCCGGGTTCGAGAAGTCCAGCGCCATTTTCGACAATGGCGGGACAGTGCTCAAATCCGATCCGTTTGCGGAGATCGACAATCTCCGCCGCCGTTTTGGAGCTCGCCAACACCAGTATGCTGTGAGTTCTTTGCAATTCTTCCAGAGCGGGTCCGGCCGCATCAAATACGTAGGATTGATGGTCCAGAAGCGTGCCGTCCAGATCGGAGAAAACAATAAGTGGTGCGGATTGACGGACCTCTGGACGACGCGCCGCATCAACTTGCAACTTGTAGCCGGAGCGTTGACCGCCTTCCAGCATGCGGCGGGTCAGGCGCTCATAATGCTGGATGAATTCGCCCACCCAGGCTTTCTTCTCATCGGGCAAAGCCTCAACTGCGACACCGTGCGTCGTGGCTTCCTGCTGGGTGCGCCAGTCAAGGACCTGCTCAAAACTGGGAGCGCTCAAATGGAAAAAGGCATCAGCCAGGTCCCACAAGTCGGCATAGGCGCCAGCCAGTTGAGTCTCCTGAAACGCTCGCCAGTCGCCTGTCGGATCCCTCGCTTCAATCGCGTTAAGTGGGGCTGACCTTGTTGCGCCCTCTTGAGGCAAGGCTCCAACGCACCACCCTTCAACGAGGACTGCGCGCGGGCGACCTTTGAACATCGTCCAGCTTTCCGGCGGCGCGCGATCGTCGATGCGTTTGTCAAACCTGGGGATCGCGATCTCGCTCGCAGCATCAGCCTGCTGCAAGGCCTCCATCGTCCTGCGAAGAAACGGGATGTCATGCGTGCCCGGCGGCCCGCGGACTTCGAACAGCGGATGAACCCGATCGGCCAGCGCCTCGCGCTCGCGCCTGGTCAGATAAAAATCATCGAGACCGAGGACCGCGAGGCGGTCATCGAACTGGTGCTGCAAGTGCTCGATTGCCGTCGACTTTCCGATGCCCTGGGCGCCGGAAACAAAAAGAAGCGGTACTCCTGGATGCGCGCGAATTTGAACCTCAACCCAGTCCGCCAGGATGGTCTGTATCGATCGTGTCATCTGTCAGCCATGTGTGATCTGGATAAAGGTCTAGCGCGCGCGGGCTGGCTCGGCCAACACAAGATTGGATTCATTCCACGCCTCAAATGTACGCCGACCTGACGCGGTCTGTGAGACGGCAATGCGATGACACCCGGCACGCAATTCGCGGTTTGCACAAAAATCATACAATTGAAGGTTTTAACCCGTGGCTCGCCAAGTTTAACGCACGATCTTGCTTGTCACCTCAAAAGAACGGGAGCGGTCCAGCTGACACCGTAGATGACAAGGAACGCGACAATCAGGCCGACACTATAAGTCCAGATCGTCGTGGCGGGTGCTTGCGGCAGCAAGCGTCCCTCGCCAACGGGGTCGGGACGAATCAGCAAGGAGACCAGACCGCTGGTCACGAGCGTGACGAACAATCCGATGACATTCCACCACATCCAGAACAGGTTGGGGACGAAGAGCCAGAAATACAGATTGAGCGCGAGGCCAGCAAATAGGCCGATATTTGCGGCCACGGCGGATCGTCGGCGCTGCAGGATTGCCATCAGAAAGACACCCAGAATTGGGCCATAAAGCGCGGACCCTACTTTATTGATGGCTTCGATCACCGTCGGGGCGATGGAGCCTGCGAAGAAAGACAGGAACAGGATCACCAGGCCCCAGGCGATCGAAAGGAGACGCGCAAATTGAACCTGTTTGTCCGGCCCTGATGGAACCCATCCAAGCATGGCGAGGTCTTTTTCCGTCGCCGCTGCCAGTGAATTGACTGCCGAACTCAGCGAAGACATGGCAGCAGATAGCATGGCAACGATGAGCAATCCGATCACGCCATGTGGCAATCGCTCTATGATAAAAATCGGCATCATATAATCGGGCTTATCCGCCGGGACCTTTGCCATCAGTGCGGGATCCCCGATGAAGGTCGCGCCAATGACCAGGCCGGCAAAACAGTAAAGAATCACGACGGGAAAGCGCATCACGCCATTCATGAAGAGCAGGCGTCGAATGTCCCCTTCATTGCGAGCCGACAGGATGCGTTGGGCCTGACTCTGATCGCAGGCATAATAGGAGGCATACAACACAAAGCCGCCAAACAGCATGGGCAGCAGACCAAATCCTTCGCCATCAAAACCAAAGGCCTGGACATCAATTGCCTGCAATCGGTCTCGATCGATCTCGCCCAGGGCGGCCCCGAACCCGCCGAGTTCTGCCACCGCATATCCGCTGACGAGCAGAATACCGCCGAGGATGAGCACCATTTGAATGGCATCGCCATAGACCACAGCCTTCATTCCGCCTGAGGTCGCATATATCAGCGTGATCAGGCCGACCGCGACAACCGACTGCCAGAGGGGAATTGCCAGAACCGCTTCGAGAATCAGAGCGATGGCATAGACCATGATCCCGGTGGAGAAGGACCGCACGACCTGAAATGACAGGCTGATCGATAGTCGCGTTGAACGCCCAAACCGACGGTCGAGAAAGTCGTATATGCTTACGACGCCGGCGCGGTAGAGCGGCGGCGCGATCACAAACATGACCAGTAACATGGCCAGCGGAACCGCCAGTTCGAAGGTCAACCATTGCAAGCCTCCGCCTTCGCGCAAACCGACAAAAGCCGGTGCAGAGACGAAACTGATGGCGCTGAGCTGCGTGGCCATCACGGACAGGGTGAGCGGGAACCAACCGAGTTCTCGCCCGCCGAGATAATAGTCCTCTTCGGACTTTTGTTGCCTGAGTACATACCCAAACGCGATCAGAGCGATGAGGTAGATACCGACCACGGTATAGTCGAATTGATTCATGATAAGGTCTGGCCGCGCCGATCACCGTAATTGTTTATACACATGCCTTATCGGATTTGTTCGGAAGTCCTGGTCTCTCTATCGTGGGAACATAGTTTTCTTGCGCCGCGCACGTTTTTTAGGCGCGAGTGCGAACGAAGCGGGTTTTGTGTCCACGGGTCAGCTGCCGCGATACGTAGAATATCCAAATGGAGAGAGCAGCAGCGGAATGTGATAATGCCGCGAAGTGTCCCGGATGACGAATTTGACCGGGATGGTTTCGTAAAGGGTTTCCGACGCCTGGCGCGCGAAATAGTCGGCAACGTCGAAATTCAATTGGTACTGACCAGATTCCAGCGCACCGTTCCCAAGCAAATCGGAAATTCGACCGTCAGAGTCTGTCACGGCGTGGCCGATCTTCTGGTCATCACGCATCAGCGTGACCGGAATATTGGCGGCGGGCT
>JBCCZH010000133.1:0-7375 GCA_039188075.1 Pseudomonadota bacterium | reverse complement strand
GAGATTGCCGTCACTATTGAGGATGCCTCCACCATTGGCAGTGCTCTGGTTGAGAGAAACGTTGGCGCGCACGAGATCCATCGTCGGCGCGCCGTGAGCATTGCCTTCATTGGTGATTCCTCCCGCAAAGATGCTGCCAAAGGACTTGTTGCGGAACACCACCGAGTCCTCCAACAAGAGGTAAGTCTCGCAACCGGCATTGTGAATTCCGCCTGTGCCGCCGGAGCCAACATTGTCCAGAAACGACGAATCTCGAATGTTCATCGAAGCAGCCACCTCGGCAGTGGCGTGGTACACGCCGCCCCCGACGATCGCGGTGTTGTCCTCTACGAGCCCTTCCACCAGCGTCACCACAGCGTTGCTGTAGATACCCGCACCCTGATTCGCTTCGTTGCCAAGCAGCTCAACGCGAAGCAAATCGGCGGTTCCTCCCCTCAGCGCCAGAGCGCCACCGTTGAACATGGCCGAGTTTCCCTCGAACGTTGTTCCGTCCACCGTCACCACGGCCGAGCCGCTGCTGTGCAGTCCACCGCCGTGGTAACCACTGACGTTGTTCAGCAGCTCCGAGCCCATCAGGCTGAGGGAGCCAGACAAAATGGCGATGGCCCCACCGTTGCCGTACGTTGCCCCGCCATAAAAGGCAGTGTTCGACTCGAACGTCGTCCCCGTGACGACCGCCACGCCTGCTCGAATGTACAAGCCGCCACCGTCTCCATACTCAAAGATCGTGTTCTCGTTCAACGACACGAGCGAATCGACGACATCCAGATGAGCGCCATCAAAATAGATACCCCCGCCCCCGCTGTGCGCTTTGTTGGCAATCGGTCAACCCGGTGAAATTTTCGATCGTTGTAAACGCACAGAATTCGTTGAATTCCGACTCCGCGACACCAATCGACGCGTAGACGTTGAATTCATCGTTGATCTCATACTCCGTTTCAATCTCAAAACCATAGACTTCCGATGCGCCTGCGTTTTGGGTTTCAACATCAAATTGGTTCGCAGAGAGTTGGATATTGACCTGCTGGTCTGTCCAGTCATTGAAAAATGCGTTCGCATTCAGGGTCAGACGATCATCCAGCCACTGACTGCGGAAGGACAGCTCATAGTTCCAGGTAAATTCCGCATCAAACGTGTAAGAGGAGGCCGTCGCCGAGTTAATGCCGACGCCGCCGGTACGATAGCCGCGCTGGACCACGAAATTCAGGCTCCGCTTATCGTCGATGTCCCAACCAATCCCAAACTTGGGTAGGAAAGCGTCAAAGCTTGGTGACTGAACGCGCTCTTCCTCTTCCGTCGCATCCAGAGCGGCTACCGTCAGCAAGGCATTGACCTGAGTCAAAACGGGGGCAAGGGGCGGAAATGCGGCTGGGTCCGGCAACGGCGTAATCACCGATACCGTGTTACCAGTCGTAATCGCCTGCTCCTCTACATCATAGCGAAACCCGCCAAACAGTCTGACATTGTCGGTGAGCTGGTAGGTTAGGTCGGAAAATACTGCATATGTGTCCACACTGACCGGGCCAATCTGGTTGGCGTTGATCAGGAATCCGCCCGCATAGAGCGGCACAACTTGCGCCGCCGTCGCTTCACCCTGAGCCAAGGCAGCAGCAGGTGGCACACCCGCCGCGATGAGTTGTTGCGCCACCAAGCCCGCGACTGACGGGCCAAGATCGAAATTGTTGACCACTTCCAGGGTGAACGTGGTATCGAAGAATTGGTCTGTGTCGATTTGCGAGGCATAGGCGCCAAAGACGGCTTCCCACCTATCGCTTTGATAATTCAACAAGAATTCCTGAGTGATCGATTCGGTCTCGAACGTTTGATCGAAGAATTCGAGATCGGCTGGGGTTCGATCGGAATCCCCGCTGCGCTCTCGATCAAGCTGGCTATAGGTTGTGACTGATTTGAGTGACCAGGCATCATTCAAGTCGTATTCGATCGAAGCAACACCCAGATCATATGTCGTATCGTCCTGGTACATTCGATTGGAAGCGATTTGGCGATCATCTTCCGGATCAGCGCCGGCAAGGCTGGCTATGTTATCACCAAACTTGCGGTCATCATGCGTATAAGAGAGCAGCACCTTCAGATCGGGAATCGCGTTTGGCTCGATCAGGAGTTTGCCGCGAATGCTGGACGTTTCCCGCTCATCATCATTGCCACCCAGTGTGATGTTTTCCACGATGCCGTCTTCTTCAGCGATCTCCGCAGCAATTCGAAACGCCAATTGCTCGTCAATGATCGGGCCGCCAAATGCCACACCGAAACGGGTTTCATTGATCTCCGATGTCGCTACGGCGCGCGCGCGCCCTGACCACTCATAGGATGGATTCGTGGTATTCACGATAATCGCACCTGCTAGAGCATTTCGTCCCTGAAGTGTCGATTGTGGTCCACGCAGGAATTCGACTTGCTCAACATCCCAAATGTTCAGGGGGCCACCCCGTGTCGCGTCGCGTGACAAAGGCGCGCCATCGACATAAATTGTTGCCAGATCGGAGAGGCCAGCGCCGCTGACATTCTCGCTATCGATTCCGCGAATGGAGAAGCCGCGATCATCCGCAAACGCCGAGAGGTTTGCTGTTCGCGCGATAGCGTCCGAGAGATCGTTGATATTCTGATTTTCAATATCGATGCTCGTAACAACCGCGACACTTTCAGGTGTATCCTGAAGGGATCGCGCGATTTTTTGACCGGTGACGATAATCGTGTCCTGGCGCGCTTCTTGATCTTGGTCCGCTGAATCGAGCTGCGCGACCGCAGTCTGCGTTGATACAAGGGCTGCAGCGCCGGCGGCGGCAAACAGGTTTCGCTTAAACATAGCACTTCCATTAATTGCGAATAATTCTCAGATGAGCGTGCTAAGTCTCTCGCTGATCAGATCAATCCCATTTCTGCAACTGATTTTCAATATCACATGAGTGTTGTATTTTTGCACAGCCTGCTCAATTGGCTTGCTCGATTTATCCGGTGCTAATTGCGAGCGAGATGCCCGCTGTAAATCCGACGCTTTACAAGGGAGTTGCATCGGTCTTCGTGGGATCCTCACTCGTCAGTCGCGGTAGAACAACCATCGCAATCAAGCGGAGGAGCGCCAAGCCGAGCGACACGAATCCTACCACGCTTAACAAATATCCGACGTCGGGTACAAATAAACGTAGCGCCTCGAGCGGCAGACCAAATAGCGCCGGCAGAATAGACAAGGCGAGATATGCAATCGACAACAGCGCGATTGAAGGCAGCCAAATCTGGACAACCGCGCTGAGCAGGTTTCCTGGCGCGCGGACGCTCCTTTTACGCAAGCGAACGGAAAATACGATGCCCCAAATCCCAACCCCAACTAAAATCGAGGATAGGATTATGAGCTGCGTCCACTGCGCTTGCCCGATCGTCGGCGTTGGGCTGGCCTGATCAAATGCCAACGCCCACGCGCCTTCGGTCAAATACTCGACATCTCCGGCGACCGAGCCTCTGCTGGCATTCAACATGATTGCGAACCCCGCATCGATATCGGGCGAGAATCCGGCCAGCGCGCTATAGCCCCCATTCATGCCATTGTGCTTGATCAACGGACCCCGATCCGACTCCAGCACCATCCATCCAGGTCCGTAGTGAAAATCACCTGCATCCGCCCCTGCAGCGGCCCAGTCTGGCGCCCATGAAGCGATCGGGCTTTGCGCCGATAACACAGCGTTGAGATACGCGCCCATGTCTTCGGCATTGGTATATACACCCCCTTTGGGTCCGATGGCGCGCCCCGGTTTGAATGCGAATGGTCGCGGGGTCGAAAAAGTGAATCGATAAGGTGTGGCCAAATCAGCGACGTCATCACGCAGTATGCCGGACGCAGACATACCAATTTCCTCGAACACCCGCTGCTCGATGGAGCGTTCCAATAAACGTCCTTCGAGGGTTTCGATTAGATATCCGAGCGTTTCGTAATTGGCATTGGAGTATTCGAATGCCACACCAACAGCTCGATTTAGGCGATAGTGTCTGGTCTTTGACGCAACCCGAGCAAGTGCATCATCCGCTCGACTGTTGTCCGTCTGATTGCGGTTTCCATCAAATGTCGAAAAGCCACTCGTATGTTGCATCAAATCGCGAATGGTAATCGCGTCAGAATTTGTCTTGTTCCGGCTGCGAAAACCCGGAATGTGTTGAACCACCGGGTCATCCAAACTCAACACTCTTTCGTCCTGCATCTGCAGGATGACGTTCGCAACGAGCGACTTTGAGACCGACCCGATCGCGAATATGGTTTTGGATGTGACAGGTGTGCGATCTTCCAGATTGGCATACCCATAGCCACGCGCATGCACGATCCGGCCGTCTTCAACAAGCACCAGAGCGGCACCAGGAATGCGCAATTCCGAAAGTCGCGCTTCGATCAGCGCATCAATGGCGGCGATGCGATCATCAGAAAAGTGCTCCGAGTGGGCCTGCCAAACAAGCACGAACTGCGATATCAACAGGAAAGCAGCTTTCAAAACAATGCTGATGCGCGTCATGACGCACTCGACCAAATTTCGGTAAACCTCGCAATACCCGCCCGGCCACGTCGATGCTGAGAATCAGCGACATGCCTCAATACGCTTGAGCTGCATTTCGAATGGGCCGTCTTTGCCGTCATAGATAATCAAACCGATTTCAACGACTTCGCTGGGGTCGAAGTCGGCACCTGGAACGGGTCGTCCCCAAATCGAGGCTTTCAGGGTATCGAACGCGAGCTCACCGTGACTCCACTCGCCTTCATTCGCGCCAGTAATCGGCGCGCGAAAGGCGATGCGCCGGCCATACGACGTGACATTTGTTCGTAGCGTAATTGAATAGGTCCGAGCATCGCGCTTCATATAGACTTTCAATCGGTCTGCGCCCGCCATCGCGCCTGGCAGCAAAGGTATTCGGAGGGAGCTAAACCCGCCACCATTCGTATTGGTGACACCCGAGAACGTGAGGGCGCCATTCTGAAGCACCGATCCACCGCTCGAAAGGCCGCCCATCACGCCATCGTTTACGGTTCGCCACGGATTGTCGGTTTCACCTTCAAAGTGCTCCAGCAGTGTTTTGCACGACTCGGTCTCCGCCATGGCTGGACCTCCTAACAGACTTGCTGAAATCAATGCGGCGATCGCGATGCGCATAGTCTCTCCTATTCTATCGCTTTCTACGTCCGCGGCGGTCCGTTGGATGATTGCAAGGTGACATCAGTGATAGCCCAACGAACGTTTCCTCCGCACAGAAAAACACCGATCTCCAACCTAGAGATCGGTGCGTTCCGGATTGCGCGGAGCAAGATCGATGCGGATTGTTTAGAAGCGCTCAGCGGTGTCTTCCTCATCCACCACGCCGTCTTCATTTGAATCGAGCCGCGTGAACATCATTTTGCTGGAAGCGTGAAACTCGTCGAGTGACATGGCCTCATCATCGTCAGTGTCCATCACAGTGAAGCGGAAATTCGCGGCTTCGATTGAACGCTCGCGGCGCTCTTCAAGCTGCTGTTCCAGGCGCACTTCGTATTCGGAGACATATTCTTCCTGGTGCACAATGCCGTCACCATTGAAATCACGGCGCGCGTAACCTTCATTTCGTTCAGCCACAAATTCCGCCATTTCGACCTTTCCGTCAGCATTGGTATCGTATCGATCCATAAAGCCGCCTTTGCTGTGACCGCCCGTATTGCGGCGCTGTGTACGCTGCTGATTTTGTGGTGCCTCGGCATTATCTGTGGCTGCGTTCGTCGCCTCATTAAAGGCCGTCATGTCGATGTGATCGAGATTGGTGATCTCTGCGTTCGTTTCGCTCTCGGGCGTCTCAGCCATCGCGGTGAGGCCGGTGGCCAAGAAAACCGCGAGAGCGGCGCTTGTTGTGATTCCCGTTTTCATTTTGAAATTCCCTCGTTTTTCAATTTGATAGTCTATTTCATCACTTCGAATGTCAGTGAGGTCGTGTAACCGCGCTCATCCGTCTCTGCGCCCTCTGGCGCGGCGGCGCGGTGTCGAGTCATCAGCATGTAGACGCCCGGCTCTTCGATCGTGAGGCTGATCTCACCTTCATCATTGGTCATCTGCTCAATGCCGAATTGAGGCTCTTCATAATGCCCACCGGATCGATAGACCGACATTTTGTGTCCCACCAATGGAGCGCCATCAAAAGACACTGACACGTCAAAGGCTTCACCTGAGAAGATCTCATTCGGATGTGTTTTGGGAAGGAATGCGAGCCGGCCAATCGGCGAGATCGCGTCCCACGTTGGCGCGCCTTTCGAGACGTAGACATCGGCGACAGTTTCAGTCTGCGCCGTTTTTACCTCTGTGGCCTCTGCTGGCACTTCCGCATTGGGACCAAAGACCGGCACCCACTCGCCGTTGACCAGGGCACGTCTGCTTTTTCGTCCATGCCGAACACCTGTGGTCAGCCGATAAGTGCCATCCGATTCAAGACCATTTTCCAAAACAACGAGTTGTCGAAGGTCGGTCTGTGTGTCGAACGCGTCGCGTGATCCGTCCGGCAGAACGACATGATAATCATCCGACTTCACCGCAACCTCTGGCGTTGGAAAGTCTTCTGTAAACGAGCATTGCACGGTCACGAGCTCGCCTTCGGAGGTATTGAACACGCTCGGCAACATGTAAGATGTGTGCGCCGCAGCCGTCCCTGCCGAAATCAGGACTGCTGTACCCGCGAGCAGCGTTGAGCGAATGAGCTTCATTTCTGCATTTCTCCAAAAAAATAAGTAGCCAAACTCTGCCATTGATTATACGAGAATGCAAATCATTTGCAAAAAGAAAATTGTCAATGGGACTTTTCACAATGCTGCGCTCTTTCATTCGTCTGGCGACGGCCGGTTTCAGCTTTGGCGCGCTCGTTTTCTCGTCCGCCGCGGCTGAGACGTTCACGCGAAGTCATGATTTTATTCTGGGGACGAACCTTGATCTGGTCATTGTTTCCGGGTCTGAGGCGACCGCGGATCAGGTCGAATTTGCAATATTGGCAGAGATTGATCGCTTGAACGCAATCTTGAGCACGTATGATTCCGAGAGCGAAGTCTCCACCTTGAACAGTGCCAGCTCGGCCACGGTCTCCCGCGATCTCTTCACCGTGCTGAGCGCGTGTGAAGCATTCCGCGAGCAAACGAAAAACGCGCTGAGTTGCCGAATTGGAGGGCTGCTCCAGACGTGGCAATCTGGTGAAGATGACGGTGAAGTGCCATCTCGTGCGCAACTGCGCTTGGCAGCAGGCGAGATCCGGCGCGCAAAACTGAATTTGAATGAAAGTGCCCTGTCCTTGGAACGTCCAGACCTGGTTCAGTTTCAACTCAATGCGCTGGCTAAAGGCTATATAATTGATCGCGCTTTGGCGGCGGCACGCG
>JBCCZH010000132.1:0-7395 GCA_039188075.1 Pseudomonadota bacterium | reverse complement strand
TATCCTCTGGTCAGCGATTTCATCACCCCAATGGAATGGCCTGCGGTTGCGCCGCTCGTGGCGGCGATCAATGACCTGAAAGCCGAAAAGAACGCTGTCATTCTGGCTCACAATTATATGACGCCCGACATTTTCCGTCTCGTCGGCGACTTTCGCGGCGACAGTTTGCAATTGGCGCGTGAGGCAGCCAGTGTCGATGCAGACATTATCGTTCAGGCGGGCGTCCACTTCATGGCCGAGACCTCGAAAATCCTCGCCCCCAGCAAAACGGTTTTGATTTCAAGCCTTGAAGCTGGCTGCTCGCTGGCCAGTTCGATCACCGGGGCGGATGTGCGCCTGATCAAGGAACGCTATCCGGATTATCCGGTCGTGACCTATGTCAACACGACGGCAGATGTGAAGGCCGAGTGTCATATTACCTGCACCAGCTCTAATGCAGCGCAAGTTGTTGAAGCAATTGCGAAAGAATGGAACACGGACACGGTCATTCTGGTCCCGGATCAGTACCTGGCCAAGAATGTCGCGGCTCAGACCAATATTCGCATTATGACCTGGCCCGGCGCGTGTGAAGTGCACGAACTGTTCAGCGCAGAAGATATTGAGGCCCTGCGCGAAGCCCATCCGGGCGTGGTCATTCTGGCCCACCCGGAATGTCCACCGGATGTGCTTGAAAGCGCCGACTTTGCCGGCTCAACCGCAGCGCTCGCCAATTATGTCAAATCAGAGAGCCCCGCCAAAGTCGTGCTGATGACCGAGTGTTCCATGTCTGACAATGTTGCGGCTGAGAATCCCGGCGTAGATTTTGTGCGCCCTTGCAACCTTTGCCCGCACATGAAGCGAATTACGCTGGAAAACATCCTCGATTGCTTGACCGAGATGAAGCATGAAGTGACCATTGAAGAAGATGTTCGGGTACAAGCAAAGGCCGCGATCGATGCGATGCTGGCACTGCCGAAAATGGCCAATCCACTCGCCTTTGAGACCGGCCTCAAGCCCATGGACATTGAGGTAATTTCACCCAGCTAACGCCTTGCCGCGGCCACATACGGGGCTAAGGTGGCGTTGGAGAGAGACGAAGGAGAGCCCGATGGCAAAGTGGCTGGTTGCAATGATTGCGAGCATATTGAGCCTGTCTCTCCTTCCCGCAGGCGCCGATACCAAGGACCCGAGCGATGTGCTCGGCTCGTGGAGCTTCCAGACCAAGCCCTATCGCCAGGGTCAGTGCATCATGACCGGCACGATGCGCCTCAGCAGTCATCCGGAAGAGGGTCTGTATGAGTGCGAACTCACCGCCGTCGAGGTCTGTTCCATGTGGGGACGTTCAGTCGTCCTGCAGCAATGCAAGGCGCGCCGGTTCGGCAATCAGGTCTCCATTCGCTCCCAGATCACCCAGATGCTGGAACAGAAAGTCGAAGGCCTGATATATGTGCCGGATAATTTCAGCCTGACCATTCAGGACCATAGCCGGATGTGGGGCGCGTTGGTCTCGGCCGCGACGGCGCCAGTTGAGTTTCGCCGGTCGGAAGACGGCATATCCTGATGCGCGCACTCGTCCTGGCCCTCTGCACAAGTCTTGTAACCTTGCCGGCCATGGCGGACGTGAACATTGCCGGGCACTGGACGTTTGAAGCCAATGTCGACGCGGATTGCACCTTTGGCGGCACGGCTCATCTGGAACGAACTTCAGACAATCGCTTCGAGGGCGAGTTGACGGCGCGCCAGAGCTGCCCGCTTCTGCCAGAAGACTATTTGGTACGGCAGGATTGCGAAGCGTCCCAGCTCGGCAACCAGTTATCTGTCCGCTGCCGCATCGTTGAATTCATCAACGGCTTCGAAAGCGAATTCTATTACCCGGACAATTTTACCCTGACCATTGAATCCTCCGCCCGCATGCATGGCGCGCTGGTCAGCGCAGGCCCGCCACGACCTGCGGAATGGATCCGGGATGAAGGGGGCATTTCTTGACCACTGAAACCGGGCCGCGGCCCGAACGGTACACGGCCCCTGCTCCGGCAGGTGATGCCCGCATTCTGATTGTTGGCGCCGGACTCGCAGGTCTGTTCCTGGCGCTACGCCTGGCGCCGCGCCTGTGTACCGTGATTTCCCCCGCCCCGCTTGGACAAGCTGCTTCCTCGGCCTGGGCGCAAGGTGGTCTCGCCGCAGCGCTGCATCCACAGGACAGCCCGGAACAACACGCTGCAGATACCGTCGCCGCTGGCGCTGGCCTGGTTGAGCCAGCGATTGCGAAACTGATTGCCGAAGACGGCCCGAAGCGCGTGCGGGATCTGATTGCGCTTGGTGTGCCGTTCGATCGGACGCCTGAGGGACATCTGGCACTCAGCCTCGAAGCTGCGCATTCACATCCGCGCGTCGCACGCGTCGCAGGCGATTTAGCCGGTAAGGCGATTATGGGCGCCCTGACCGCAGCGGTTCGATCTGCCAGCCACATTCAGTTGATCGAACACGCAAAAGCGGTCGGCCTGTTACAGGATGATCAGGGCCGGATAGCCGGCGCCATCCTGAAAGACCGGCGGGGCCGCGTATCGACCTTTACCAGCCCTGAAACCGTGCTGTGTACGGGTGGCTCTGGCGGTCTTTTCCGGGTCACGACCAATCCACCGCAAGCGCGCGGCGATGCCCTTGCCATGGCCTATACAGCGGGCGCCGTCATAGCCGATCCTGAATTTGTTCAGTTTCACCCGACTGCGATGGATGTCGGACTCGATCCCTCACCGCTGGCCACCGAGGCTTTGCGCGGCGAAGGCGCGATCCTGGTCGGCGCCGACGAGACCCCGTTCATGGAACGATACCATCCGCAAGCCGAACTGGCCCCGCGCGATGAAGTCGCCCGCGCCATTCACTCGGAAATTTCGGCCGGGCGCAAAACCTTTCTCGATACCCGTCAAGCGCTCGGCGAAGAGATCAAGACGCATTTCCCGACCGTCTTTGCGGCCTGCATGGCGGCGGGCATCGATCCGCGCCAGTCGGTGATCCCGGTGGCGCCGGCCATGCATTATCATATGGGCGGCATTCTCTCTGACACGTGGGGCCGCGCCAGTCTGAACGGTTTGAGCGTTTGCGGCGAATGCAGCAGCACCGGCGCGCACGGCGCCAATCGTCTGGCCTCAAATTCCCTGCTCGAGGCTGTCGTTATGGCCGCCCGCATCGCAGATCGCTTGCGCGAGTCCGAACTTGGTGACGCGAGAAACAGCACAGGCCTCGTCCCGGCAGATCTGCCTGACGCGGTGCTGCAAGAATTGCGTGAGGATATGGCCACCCATTGCGGCGTGGTGCGTGACGCATCCGGCCTGTCTGGCTTGCTCGCGCGGATCGACGCCATGGAAGCCCAATATCCAGATACGCGCGCGCTCTGCGCAGCCAGGATCATCGCGAAGGCGGCTCTGGCGCGTCAGGAAAGCCGCGGCGGTCATTATCGCGCTGACTTTCCCGAGACGAATGACGCGGCGGCTAGAACCTTCACATCTCCGGGCAATCTGCCCGCGCCGAAACTGGAACCTGTTTCATGACGTTTATTGCCCCGCCACCGCTTCCTGACATCGTGCTCGACCCGATTGTTCGCCTTGCACTGGCGGAAGATCTCGGGCGCGCTGGCGATCTCACCACGGACGCCACCATACCCCCTGGGACCCAGCTCACGGCCCATATTCGCGTGCGTCAGCCTGGACGCCTGGCCGGCATGGATGCAGCCGCTTATGCCATGAAGCTGATAGACCCGGACGTTACCCTGGACATACACAAATCGGATGGCGATGTGCTTGCTCCAGGTGACATTGTCGCCGTGATGAATGGCGCCGCGCGCTCCATCCTGATTGCCGAGCGAACCATGCTCAATTTCCTTGGCCGTCTGTCCGGGATCGCGACGCTGACCTCGCACTTTGCCGAGCGCATGGCGCACACGAAGGCAAAAATCGTCTGCACCCGCAAAACCACGCCGGGCCACCGCGCGGTCGAGAAGCGCGCCGTTCGGTGCGGCGGCGGCACCTCGCACCGCTATGGCCTCGATGATGCCATCCTGATCAAGGACAATCACATTGCTGCGTGTGGCTCGATCGCCGATGCGCTTCAACGCGCGCATGCCTATGCCGGTCATTTGCGAATGATCGAAATTGAAGTCGATTCCCTCGATCAACTGGCCGAGGCGTTGCCGCACAAACCGCACGCGGTCCTGCTCGACAATATGGAACCGGACCTGTTGCGCCAGGCTGTGGCAATGATTGACGGGCAATGTCTGGCCGAAGCCAGTGGAGGAATTACCCTGGAAACGGTTGCAGCCAAGGCTGAAACCGGGGTGGACTATATTTCCTCCGGCGCGCTCACTCACTCTGCGTTAAATCTTGACCTCGGCCTCGATATCCTCTGACCTGCCTGAAAAGACAGGCCGGAGGAAACCATGGGCAAGGCTAACGGACGCAAGTCCATCTTCATAACGGGAGCCGCATCGGGCATTGGCGCCGAGACGGCGCGTCTGTTCCACACGCGCGGCTGGTTCTGCGGGCTTTACGATATCAATGAGTCCGGCCTGCAAGAGGTCGCGACTGAGCTTGGCACCGACAATTGCCATGTCGCGCGGGTGGATGTCACCAAACGCGAGGATTGGGCCGCGGCCATGAGTGGGTTCAGCGGCGAGACCGACGGTAAGATGAATGTTCTGTTCAACAATGCCGGGATCGGCCGTCATGGCTGGTTCGAAGACATTCCGCCCGAGGAATCCGATCTGATTGTCGATATTAATGTCAAAGGCGTGATTAACGGTGTCTATGCGGCCATGCCGCTGCTCAAGGACACCGACAATGCGCGGATCGTGAACACAGCCTCGACCGCAGGCGTTATCGGCTCTCCCCGCCTGGCCGTCTATTCAGCGACCAAATTTGCCGTACGCGGCCTGACCGAAGCCCTTGACGTAGAATTGTCCGGCCTTGGTATTCGCTGCACCAGCCTGATGCCGTGGTTTATCGACACGCCGATCCTGGATATGGGCCTGACCGAAGGCGCGAATGTCAAAATGGCAGACGAAATCCGCGACCAAGGCCAGGAAGTGTATCCCGTCTCACTCGCGGCAGAGACCGCCTGGGAAGCGGCCCATGGCAAGGACGTTCATTACATGGCGGGCAAAATGGCCAAACGTGCCCGCTTCGCGGCCCGGTTTATGCCCGGCCGCATGAAGAAACAGATCAAACAGGGGTTACCGCCGCGCGATTAAAGCGCGGACGGCGAGGTGACAGCGGCATCCATCTCGATCGCCGCTTCGGTCAGCGTATCCGCTGGTGACGCTTCCGGTAGACGACCGCTGGTTCTGACTTCCCGCAAGGCGCGCGCATTGAGCTCGTCCGCAGAAGAGGCCGGCGTCAGCAACTCGGTCGGTGCGACAGACGCCGCACCTGCCGGAACAATAGTCTTCAGTCCGGCGCGACGTTGCGCCAGACGCGCGCTTTGACGGGCCGTCGCAACCGACCATTCGGCTCCGCGCGGGAAGCGATAGAAAATATGCGTTCCGATCTGACGGGTCTTGATCAGACCAGAATTCCAGATCGGATCAACATAGGTCGCGTGATAGTGGGTCGCGCCACCGGTCTTGCGCTCGTTCAGATCCATCATCACGTGCGCTGCGATGCTCTGGGCCTTGTCCCATTTTGCGCCGCGCGGCGCTTTGTTCATGGCGCCGTCACAGGTGAAGGTGAACTGACACCCTGTCGTTCGGGTCGCGCCCTGGAAGACGACGTCGCAAATCGTATTTGGATAACGGTGATCATTGACGCGATTGGCGATCACTTCGGCGACACCCATCTGGCCAGCCAGCGATTCGCTGCGGGCTTCATAATAGATCGCCTGAGCCAGACACTGGCTCTGACGGACCATTTCTTCGGCATCGGTTCGTTTTGGTACGTTAAGCGTCACCAGGCTGCCAATCGCCGCGCGATCGCGGTCAAAAGCGGCATAAGGGCTCAGGGCTGAACCCGGATCGCGCTCAAGCGACACTTCGACAAATTTCAACCATTCATGGTTGAGCAGCTCGGACTGGTCATTCAGCGCATAGGTGACCTGAACATCATCCTGGCGGATTTCGGCCAGCTGGACGCTGCGATCACGAAATTGCTCATCGCTTTGCTGGTCTGCATTAACGCCGGCAATCACCGGCATGGCGGCGACCAGAGTCGCGAAACAGGCAGCGCCGAACACGCCTTGCACGAAGGTGCGGCGATGTCTGGCGGACGTTTGCACACGCAGCCAGCGCCGGAATTGCGCGGTCACGGTCGTGCCCGTCATCGGGTTTTTGGAAAAATCCGTCATATCAGTCTTTTTTCCCACCACACTTGAGGGTCGTCCCGGCCCTGCAAGTTTCAAACCTTTTCCTATCAGAACGGCGTCCCAGCCGATTTTTTGGATTATGTTCTTTCGACCCGTGCATATTTGCGTATGGCCTAGAAAATCAATTCTAGATCACCGCGTTTTCCACACATTTCTTGTCCGTCATTTTGGCTGAACTCAGACTGAATTAAACGAAAATGGCGACAGATTCCGTCTAGATGGCCGTTTTCATTGCAGATTCGAAGTAAATTTGAATAAAGTTCACGCTTTATTAACTATGATTGCCTGTTGCGCAAACGACACAGCTCTCATAATCACAATTTGTTACGGAATCGGAACAAATTCGCGCAGAAGGCGAATTTTATGAGTCCTGAAGCACCGCATGGGCCGCTGCGAGACGCGCAATCGGCACGCGATACGGGGAGCATGAGACGTAATCCAGTCCGATACTGTGACAAAAAATCACCGAGGCCGGATCGCCGCCATGTTCCCCGCAAATGCCAAGCTTGATGCCGGATCGGGTCTCGCGTCCGCGGCTGGCAGCGGTCTTGACCAGCTCCCCAACCCCATCCTGATCAATGGTCACGAAAGGATCCTTGTCATAGATGCCCTGCTCTTCATACGCGGTCAGGAACCGGCCCGCATCATCGCGTGATATGCCCAGCGTTGTCTGCGTCAGATCATTTGTGCCAAAGGAGAAGAATTCCGCGGTTTCAGCAATCTGGCCCGCTCGCAAGGCGGCGCGCGGCAATTCGATCATCGTGCCAACCAGATAGCTGAGCGTGGTACTGGATTCTTCGAACACGGCCTTGGCCGCGTCATCGACCACCGCCTTCAGAATATCCAGTTCCTTGCGCGTACCGACCAGCGGGATCATGACTTCCGGAACCGGATTCGTGCCAGTTTCCTTGGCCACGGCAATCGCGGCTTCAAATATGGCGCGCGCCTGCATCGCATAGATTTCGGGATAGGTGATGCCCAGCCGGCAACCGCGATGGCCAAGCATTGGGTTGCTTTCATGCAGCGCCTCAGCCTGGGCTTTCAGGGCCTTGACCTCCATGCCGGAAG
>JBCCZH010000131.1:0-7402 GCA_039188075.1 Pseudomonadota bacterium | reverse complement strand
GGCGCCGGATGGGCTGGTCTGAACTTCAAATGGCTGACGGGTACCGCGATCGATTGTGGCGCATGCACTGGTCATGATGAGCGCGGTCACAAAGCCTAGCTGCTGGAGTGTGGGTTTCATGGACGTATCCCTTGTCATTACGTCCCGCGCGCAAAGCATGCGCCATGATCCTTAACGCAAACAAAAAGGGACAAGACTGAGTCTTGTCCCTCTGTATCAATTTGCTGCGAAAACGACTTAGGCCGCCGCTTTTTCTTTCACACCTCCTGGTGGAAAACGGGAATAGAAGGTCTCGCCCTTCGCAGCCATGTCGCGCAGAAGCTGCGGGACTTTGAACCGGTCACCATATTTTTCCGCGAGTGTATCTGCCTCAGCCACGAATTCCGGGATGCCCCAGATCAGGTCCATGTAAGAGGCACAGCCACCCGTATACGGCGCGAAGCCCCAGGCCAGGATCGAACCGATATCAGCATCGCGCGCATCGGTGATAACGCCCTCTTCGAAACAGCGTGCGACTTCCACCGCCTGGCGCACCAGGAAGCGATTGGTCAGATGCTTTTTGAGCTCTGGTGGACACTCATCGACGGTAACATCGATGCGCGTGTTCAGGTCCGGCCAGAGGCGAGAAGGTTTGCCCTTCTCATTATAGTCATAGAAGCCCTTGCCAGCCTTGCGACCGACGCGGCCCTGATCTTCGACCAGCCACGCCATCATCTGACCCAGCTCATTGGAGTCATAATTGACCCCGGCCGCCTGCGCCATTTGACGACCGACTTTCAAGGCGGTGTCGAGGCCAACGGAGTCGGAGACTTCGAGCGCGCCCATTGGCATGCCGGACTGACGGCCGACATTTTCGATAATGGCCGGCTTGATGCCCTCGGCCAGCATGGCCATGCCTTCCTGGGTATAGGTCCCGAAGCAGCGCGACGTGTAAAAGCCGCGACTGTCATTGACGACAATCGGCGTCTTGCGGATTGCAAGCACATAATCGATCGACTTGGCGAGTGTCTCTTCGCTGGTCTTCTCGCCGGTAATGATCTCGACCAGACCCATCCGCTCAACCGGTGAGAAGAAGTGGATGCCGATAAAGTTCTCTGGACGCTGCGAGGCTTCGGCGAGACCCGTGATGGGCAGCGTTGATGTGTTCGATCCGAACACCGCATCAGCGCTCAACACGTCTTCCGCCACTTTTGTGATCTTGGCTTTCAGCTCAGGATTCTCGAACACGGCTTCAACCACCAGGTCAGCGCCTTTGACATCATCATAGGAATCCGTCGTGGTGATCAGGTCGAGCAGCTTGTCGCCCTTCTCCTGTGTGGTCTTGCCGCGCGACAGATCTTTCTCGACCAGGCGACGCGAATAATCCTTGCCCTTTTCGGCATTCTCTTTCGAGACGTCGACCAGGACTGTTGGGATCCCGGCTTTGGCCTGAACATAGGCAATCCCTGCCCCCATCAGACCGGCGCCGATCACGGCGATCTTCTTGAATTCTGTCTTCGGGTATCCTGCCGGACGATTGCCGCCCTTGGACAATTCCTGCATTGACAGGAAGAGCGAGCGGATCATGGCTTTCGCCTCCGGACGCTGCTGTGTGCTGATGAAGTAACGGGTTTCAATCCGCAGGCCGGCATCGATTGGCACCTGAGTGCCTTCATAGACGCAAGACAGGATATTGTTCTGAGCGGGATAGTTTCCGTATGTGTTGGCGGCCAGCATCGCATTCGACATCGTCGCAACTTGTCCGGCGCCCGGCGACCGGTGAACCACACCGCCCGGCATTTTGAAGCCCTTCTCGTCCCATGGCGCTTTCGCATCCGGGTTGGCCTTGATCCAGGCCTTACACTTGGCAACTGTATCCGCTTTCGCCGCCAATTCGTTCACGACGCCCATCTTGTGGGCTTTCTCGGCGTTAAAGCTCTTGCCTTGCAGGATCAGAGGCAGTGCTTCCTGCACCCCGATCAGACGTGGCAAGCGTTGCGTGCCACCAGCCCCTGGCAGAAGTCCGATCTTGGCTTCCGGCAGGCCGAACTGGATTTTCGGATTGTCATTCGCGGCAACGCGGTAGTGCCCAGCCAGGGCCACTTCGAGGCCACCGCCGAGGGCAAGCCCATCAAGGGCGACCGCAACAGGCTTGCCGCACGTTTCGAGCTCACGCAGCGTCTTGTTCAGCGCAAAGCCGCGCTCAAACTGTTGCGCCTTCAATTCGGCTTCAGAAAGCTCCGCGGCTGGCTTACCGCCACCGCCGGCGCTTTCATTCATTTCGCCAAGGTCAGCGCCGGCGCAAAAGCCGGAGGCTTTTCCGGATGAGATGACCAAACCGGTAATCTTATCATTGCTGGCCACTTCATTTGTGATCGCAATGATATCGGCAATGGCTTTGCCGGTCAGCGTGTTCATGCTGCGGCCGGGCACGTCGAAAATCGCGTGTGCGATGCCGTCAGCATCAATATCGAAAGAGAATGTTTCGAGGTTCATTTGTCTTTTTCCTCAGACTCTGGGGTGTCTTCACCCTTATTCTTACTGGTGTTTGAAAATGCGAGGCCCAGTCCAACGCCCATCGCAACCCCGGCACCAAGTCCGGCCGCGATATTGTCGGTTGAAACTCCGATGGCGACGCCAACGGAAATTCCAATGGCGATGCCGAGCGGAAAACCTGCATTTCCCATCTGATTAAACGCGTTCGATGATTGTCGCGGTGCCCATGCCGGCGCCGACGCATAAAGTGACCAGAGCGGTTTCCTTGTCGGCGCGCTCAAGCTCATCGACCATGGTGCCGAGCAGCATGCCGCCGGTCGCGCCAAGCGGGTGCCCCATCGCAATGGCGCCGCCATTGACGTTCATTTTCTCATGATCAATGCCGAGCAGGTGCATCATCAACATGGGCACAGACGCGAAGGCTTCGTTCAGCTCATAAAGATCGATATCACCCACATCCATGCCGGCTTTCTTGAGCGCTTTCAGGGTCACGTCGGTTGGGCCAGTCAGCATGATGCCGGGCTCAGATCCGATCGACGCCATTTGCTTGACGCGGGCGCGGGGCTTCAGGCCAAGCTTCTCACCCATTTCTTTCGACCCGAACAGAACGGCGGAGGCGCCATCCACGATACCGGACGAGTTGCCGGCATGATGGACGTGATTGATCGCTTCGAGTTCGGGGTAGCGTTGCTTGATGACTTCATCAAAGCCCATTGCGCCCATGCCAGCAAAGCTAGGATTCAATGCGGCGAGGCTCTGCATGTCCGCTTCCGGCCGCATATGCTCGTCATGATCGAGCTGCGTGCCGCCCATCTGGTCCTTGACCGCGACGATGGATTTAGAGAACCGGCCTTCTTTCCAGGCCCGCGCCGCGCGCTGCTGCGATTCAACTGCATAGGCATCCACGTCATCGCGTGAAAAGCCCCACTTGGTCGCGATCGTGTCGGCGCCCACGCCT
Source organism: Pseudomonadota bacterium (assembly GCA_039188075.1). Classification (GTDB taxonomy): domain Bacteria; phylum Pseudomonadota; class Alphaproteobacteria; order Caulobacterales; family Hyphomonadaceae; genus Henriciella. The sequence continues at coordinate 3,969 of JBCCZH010000131.1, read as the reverse complement.
TGTGGTGAGAAATAGGATTTCAATGCGATCTGTGGATCGGCTGACCAAGCGCCGCCAGCGGCGCCCATTGGCACGCGGCTCATGCTCTCAATACCGCCGCCAATCGCCATGTCAGCTTCGCCGGTCATGACCTTGGCTGCGGCCATATTACAGGCTTCCAGACCGGAGGCGCAGAAGCGGTCAACCTGGACGCCGGCTGTCGTCTCCGCATAATCAGCGTTCAGCACGGCAATCCGCGCAATGTCGCCGCCTTGCTCACCCACGGGCGACACACAGCCGAGCACAACATCATCGACATATTTGGTGTCGAGGTCATTGCGGTCGCGGATCGCTTCCAGGGTTTGCGTCGACAATTCAAGCGCGGTGATTTCGTGCAAGCTGCCAGATTTTTTGCCTTTGCCGCGCGGGGTCCGCACAGCGTCATAAATATAGGCTTCAGTCATGGGAGGGTTCTCCTGTGTTATCTAGAATAAGCTCAATCATTTTGCCGGGGCCTTCATCGGGTTGATGGCCAGCGAGGCTCTGGCTCGCGCCGCTTCCTTGCCGCGCGAGTCATAGAGATCCGCTTCCGCAAAAATCACTTGTCGACCAATATTGCGAAGCCGGGCGGCGACTTCAATCGCGCCGACTCTCACAGGTCGTAAAAAGGTTGTGTGCAGGTCGATGGTTGAGGGAAAGGCGCGGGTGCCCGTCCTCATCGTCGCCAGCATGCCAATCGTATCGTCCAGCATGGCCGACAGATAACCGCCCTGAATATAGCCGGCGGGATTGGTGAAGGCCTTCTTGCCGTCAAACGCCACGCGGGTTTCCATCTTGCTCATGTCGAGCGAGATCAGCTTGAAGCCGAGCGATTTGGAACTCTCGGCTGGCTGAGGAAAGGTTTCCGCGAGGAGGTGGGAATCATCCGGCATTATCGCTCCGACTTGTTTTTGGGCTTGGACCGAGCGATGAGGGCCGCCATTCCAACAAACGCTGCGCCCAAGGCGTAGTTGATTGCCAATTCGGTCGATTGGGTATCGCCACCATGTTGAACGATTGCGCGCCCCAGAGCCGCGGCTCCCAGAAGGCCAAACAAAATCGCTCCCCATCTATTCCAAGGCGAAAAAATCAAAGCGTCCTCGCGATCAGCATTTTCATCACTTCATTGGCGCCGCCATAGATGCGTTGGACGCGGGCATCCTGGTACATCTGGCCAATCGGATATTCATCCATATAACCCCAGCCGCCATGCAGCTGCAGACATTCGTCGATGATCTTGCACTGCAGATCCGAGATCCAGTATTTCGACATGGACGCCGTCGCGGCATCCAGTTCGCCTTTCAGAAGCAGCTCAGTGCAATGATCGGCGAAGACTTTCGCGACCGTCGCTTCGGTCTTGCATTCGGCGAGTTTGAACTGGGTGTTCTGGAAATCCATGATCGTGCCGCCAAACGCCTTGCGCTGTTTGACATAGGCGACCGTTTCCTGGATTGCGCGCTCAATCATGCCAATGCCCTGAATGCCGATGATATGGCGCTCTTGCGGCAGCTGTTGCATCAGCTGGATAAAGCCCTGGCCTTCTTCCGGGCCGAGCAGGGCTGAGGCGGGCACTTTCACATCATTGAAGAACAGCTCGGACGTGTCCGCCGCCGGTTGACCAATCTTCTTGAGATTGCGCCCCCGTTCAAAGCCTTCAACTTCGTCCGTCTCGACCATCATGATCGAAATGCCCTTGGCGCCTTTGGTGGGATCCGTCTTGGCGCAGACCAGAACCAGATTGGCGGTCTGACCGTTTGTGATGAAGGTTTTGGAGCCATTGATCACATAGCCATTGCCGTCTTTCTTGGCCGTGGTCTTGATATTCTGAAGATCAGACCCCGTGCCTGGCTCCGTCATCGCGATGGCGCAGACGAGTTCACCGGAGGCGAGCTTCGGGAGGAGACGCTGTTTTTGTTCGTCCGAGCCGTAATGAATGATGTAGGGCGCAACGATGGCATTGTGCAGGCCGATGCCAAAGCCGGCAATGCCCTGCTTTTCCAGCTGTTCGATAATCACCGCATCATGGCGGAAGTCGCCGCCAGCGCCGCCGTATTCTTCCGGCGCCGAGACCAGAAGCAGGCCTTGCTCCGCGGCCTGATACCAGACTTCGCGCGGCACCGCGCCCGCTTCGCGCCACTCTTCAACATGCGGCTTCAGCTCTTTAACGAAGAACTGTTCGACCGCGTCATTGAAGATCTTGATTTCCTCATCCTGACGCCATTCAAACAGCGGTACATCGAGGACATCAGACATGAGCGGGCTCCGTTCGTGAGATTATGACGTTTACGTTCACGTCAACATAGGTCGAAAAGCGTGTTTTGACCAGTCGTGACGTTACGGGAAGTTGCATATGAAAGCGGCCAATCCTCGCCGGATTGGCCGCTATTGTGAGTGTATGCCTAGAACCGGTCGGCGGGCATCGCCATCATCAGCTCGGCGCCGGTTTTCAGTTTAGCCAGGTGTGACGCCGCTTCCGGAAGGACCCGAGAGACATAATATTTCCCGGTCAGGACCTTGTCTTCATAGAACGGATCATCGCCTTTTTTCTCAATCGCGACTTTCGCCATCAGCGCCCACATATAGGTCAGCGCAGTCAGGCCGAAGAGTTGCAAATAGTCAGACGACGCAGCCCCGGCATTGTTGAAATCGCTCATGCCATTCTGCATCAGCCAATTGGTGCCATCCTGCAGCTGCGCCTTGGCCGTCTTGAGGCCCTCAATGAAGGGTTCGAGCTCGGCATTGCCTTCATGCGTGCCGATAAAGTCATCCATCTCGGCAAAGAAGCTGAACACCGCGCGGCCGCCATTGGAGGCCAGTTTACGGCCCACCAGGTCGAGCGCCTGAATGCCGTTCGTACCTTCATAGATCAGCGTGATCCGGCAATCGCGAACGAACTGTTCCAGACCCCATTCCTGGGTGAAGCCAGAGCCGCCATGAATTTGCAGCGCCTCATTGGCCATCTTGAACCCGCGATCGGTCAGGAAGGCTTTCAGGACCGGCGTCATCAGCGCCATATAATCCCCGGCCTTTTCGCGAACCTTTTCGTCAGGCGACTTGTGATGCAGGTCGCCATACAGCGCCGTCCAATACGTAAACGCACGCGCGCCTTCAATGAACGCTCTTTGATCCATCAGCATGCGGCGGACATCCGGATGGACAATCACTGGGTCCGCCGGCTTGTCCGGCGCCTGGACACCAGTCAAAGAGCGGCCCTGCACCCGGTCATTGGCGAAGTCGACGGCATTCTGATAGGCGATTTCGGCTTGCGCCAGGCCTTGCATGCCGACGCCGAGACGCGCTTCGTTCATCATCACGAACATGGTGCGCATGCCTTTATGCTCTTCACCGACCAACCAGCCGGTGGCGCCATCATAATTCATGACGCAAGTGGCGTTGCCATGAATGCCCATTTTCTCTTCCAGACCGCCGCATGAGCAGGCATTGCGCTCGCCCGGTGTGCCGTCTTCATTGACGATATGTTTCGGGACCACGAACAGGGAGATCCCCTTGATCCCTTCTGGTGCACCCTCGATCCGGGCCAGGACAAGGTGGATGATATTCTCGGTCAGATCCTGCTCGCCGCCTGAGATCCAGATTTTCTGACCGGTGATTTTGTAAGAGCCATCGTCCTGCGGCACGGCCTTGGTCTTGATCAGGCCGAGATCGGTTCCGCATTGCGGCTCGGTCAGGTTCATCGTACCCGCCCATTTGCCGGACGCCATGTTTGGTCCGTACATGGCTTTCTGCTTTTCGGAGCCACCCGCCATCAAGGCCTCAAACGCGCCTGAGGTCAGGCCCGGATACATGGCAAAGGCCATGTTCGCAGACGAGTTCATCTCATTCGCCGCCATGTTGACGACATAAGGCAGGCCCTGGCCGCCCATGTCTGGTGATTTGCCGAGCAGCAGCCAGCCATTCTCGACCATTTGCGCATAGGCTTCCTTGAATCCG
>JBCCZH010000130.1:0-7409 GCA_039188075.1 Pseudomonadota bacterium | reverse complement strand
TTTGCCATATCCTGAATCATGACCTGTTCTTCTGTCAGGCGAGTGGTCATGGCTTTTGGCCCTCTTTATGCTTATCTGGCGGCAGACATGCCATAGGGGATTCGTTCGTCAATGTCTGACCTTCCGGAAGGATATTCCATCGCCGCTGGCGAATTGGATGATATTGCTGCGCTGATTGCCGTGGACAAGGCCGCTTCTGCCCTATTCGCGTCGACCGGTTTGCTCGAACCGTCGGCGCTGGACGACCACGTCCCAGCGGAGGTTTTTGAACAGGAAATCCCGAAATTCAATGTCTTCGTGGCGCGCAATCAGCATGGCTGGGCGGTTGGTTTTGCGCTGATCCGGTTACGCGGCAATGGGCTATATCTCGACCAGGTCAGCGTCCACCCGGATCACGGTCAAAAGGGTATTGGTCGCGCCCTTGTCATTCGTGTGCTGACCGAGGCCGAAGCGCGCAAACTGCCACATGTCAGCCTGTCTACGTTTCGAGATGTCGCCTGGAACGGCCCCTTCTACGCCTCGCTCGGCTTCAAGGAAATTCCGCGCGAAAAGCTGGAACCCTATATGATTGAGATTGAGGACGCGCAGAAACCCTTTATGGACGTATCCACACGCTGTTTCATGCGGCGCAAAGTTCGTCGAAACCTGTTCCGGTTCGGCAGTCCGAAAGTGGAGCCAGAATGAACTCGATCCCAACGCAATCCTTTCCCGCCACGCGTCTGAGACGTTTACGACAGTCGGGCTGGATACGCGCCCTGACGGCCGAACATGTTCTGACCCCGGCTGATCTGATCTGGTCTATGGTCGTGCATGATGGCGAGACGCCGCGCATCCCGGTGACCGCCATGCCGGGCCTGGAGCGCTTGAACGTTGCCGAAGCCGCTGCAGCCGCCAAACGCGCGAGCGCGCTGGGGATACCGGCGATCGCGATTTTCCCGCACATCGATCCGAAACATAAGGATGAGGAAGGCAGCGAAAGCCTCAATCCCGACGGCCTGATCCCGACCGCGATCAAGGCGATGAAAGATGCCGCACCAGAAGTTGGCGTGATCTGCGATGTCGCGCTGGATCCCTTTACCAGCCATGGCCATGACGGCCTGATTGATGAAGCCGGCTATGTGCTGAATGATGAAACCAGCGCGGTTCTGGTTGAACAAGCTTTGGTGCAGGCAGACGCCGGGGCGGATGTCGTCGCCCCGTCCGATATGATGGATGGGCGTATCGGGGCGATCCGTGCGGCGCTTGAAGAATCTGGCTTTTCCAACACACTGATCCTGTCTTATGCGGCAAAATATGCCAGCGGCTTTTACGGCCCCTATCGCGAAGCCATCGGGTCAGCGACGGCCCTGATCGGCGACAAGAAGACGTATCAGCAAGATTCGGCCAATACGGATGAGGCCATGCGCGAAGTCGCCATGGACCTGGCCGAGGGTGCCGACATGGTCATGGTCAAACCGGGCCTGCCTTATCTCGACATTGTCCGCCGGGTCTCAGAGACATTCCAGGTTCCGACCTTCGCGTTTCAGGTCTCGGGCGAATATGCGATGATCCAGGCGGCGGCGCAGAATGGCTGGATTGATGGCGATCGCGTGATGATGGAAACCCTGCTCAGCTTCAAACGCGCCGGCGCCAGTGGCATCATCACCTATTTCGCGGAACAGGCGGCGCAAAAACTGGCTTAAGCGATAGAGCGTCTTCAAGGAGGGATCAGTATGGACAGACCGACGGAGATTGTCGCCGAAAAGTCTGTCAGCGCCCTGCTCGACAATGCCAAAATGGCGCGCATCTCGAAAATGCTCCTCGGCCTGGATGGACAGATCAGCGCCAAACTGTCGAAGAAAATGATTGGTGGTCAGTGGATCTCCGGAACGGCTTACCTCACGCCAGAAGCCTTCGAGTTTCATCCAGGTTTTCTCAACCGGCCTTTCATCAAGAATATGGATGAGCTGGCTCTGAAACTGCCCTGGGTCGACATGGTCACGATCGAAAAGCGGTTTGGCATGGTCGCGGCGATCATCGATCTCAAAACCGCAACGGAGGCTCACTCCATTCGCTGCAATGGCGCGGACGCCTTCATCCAGCGCATGGACGCCCTTCGCGGGTGAGACAGGCGGAGTGCTGGTCAACGCCGCCAGTTCCGTCTTAGATAGGTAGCGCGGAGGAACCTCATGACCCGACCAGACAATGTCATCGCCAGAAAACTCGCCAATGCACTGATCAAGGATGCCGAGATCGGCGATCGTACGCAGACCTTGCTCGGTCCTGGCGGTCGACTTGGCACCAGCGCGATGAAAAAGCTGATGGGCGGGCTTTGGGTTGGCGGAACGGTCTATTTGACACCGGACGCGATCGAGTTTCATCCCAATGGCTTCAATCGCGCCGTTCACAAGGACCCGGAATCGTTGAGCGTCGTCTTGCCGCTTCGTGGAGTGACCAGCGTGGAAACCCGGTTCGGCGTTGCGACCCAGATCATCGATATCAAGACGGCCATCGGCACGCTTTCTGTCCGCTGTTTCGGCGCGCCAGGCTTTGCCAAAAAGATCGAAGCAGCGCGGACGGCCTGAAGCTTCAGAACGGAAACGTCTGGAGCGCGTTCCAACCCCGCACATCCTCATCGGTCGCGACGATTGGCGGGATTTGCACGGCATGCAATGCACTAAACCGAACCGGCTGGTCCAGTAGCGCCCGAACCTCATCCCAGTCTGCAGCCCCTTCAGCTGGCACGCCATAACAGAGACTGAGATGTGGATCGAAGTCCCGGCTCGATGTTCCGCCTGGCTGGCTCAGCATGAATTCGCGCGCCTTCAACAATGCCGGATGCCGCTCAAGTCGGACAAATAGCGACATGGTGAACGCATCTGTCATCCCGATTTCGAGTGGCTGAACCTTCAGTCCGCGCAAGAGATCAAGACATGGCGACAGATCAGGTTGCTCGCCTTCAATTGAAGCCAAAGACACATGCGGCGCAAAGGCGGGCGCATTCCTGGCTCTGGCCAGACGTGAAATGACGTCGAAATAGCGCGCCGTATCTTTGGCGCAAGGCACCACCCAATAGCAGAGTCGGCGAGTCGGGCTCATTCGTCCCAGGTTTCATATTTGTCGCGCATATACGTGACGCCTTCTTGGACGATCTCTTCCAGCACATCCAGATCCACGTCGGCCAGCTTGTTGATATAGAGACACGATTTTCCAAGCTTGTGCTTGCCGAGCCGATCAAGCTTTTCCTGCATCGAGTCAAACTGATAGCCGGGCATGACATAGACAGTGAGGTTCTGCTTGCGCGGACTGAATCCGGTCAGCATGAACTCCCCTTCCCGGCCGCTGTCATACTTATAATGATAGCGGCCATAACCTATAATGCTCGGCCCCCACATTTTTGGTTTCAGACCCGTCACCCGATTGAAAAAACCGAGCAGCTCAGCGGCATCCTCGCGTTTCTTCTCAGGTTCCACCTTCGCGACAAAGTCCGCCGGATCAACTTTCGTCGCGACCGTTTTATTCTTGGCTTTGGCCATAACTCTCCCCAGTTTTGGAGTACCTTAGCCAATCGATACCGTTGCCCCAAGGTCCAGAACCAAAATCAGCACAATCGCAATTACAAGAAGGATGATGGAGAGCGCGATATTGAGCGCGACCGCCCGGTCTGCGCCCTTCTTCTCCATCCAGGTGCGTGGCCGGATATCGCGAATGCGGAACACCACAAGCGCGGACACCACCAGGCTGGCAACGTTCAGCGCCAGGAGCAAACCTGCCCGCGAGGCGAGCGCCCATTCCGCCGTGCCGATAAACAGGCCGACCGCTGCGCCAGGTGGCAGCAAGGCCGCCGCAACCATCACGCCTACAAGGGTCGAATTGGCGCCGCGGGTCAATGAGATCGCGGCCGCGCTGCCGGCGGCGATGGCCAGGGCCACGCCGTCCAAGCGCACCTCGGCCCGCGACATCAATTCGCGGCTTTCAAAATCGACCTGAATGAAAAAGGAAATCAGGATCGAACAGGCCAGCGCCAGCAAAACCCCAATCCCCAAAGTTCCGGCTGAGTCGAGCAGCAGTTTGCGATCGCCTAACGCCGCTCCGAGACAGAAACCCAGTATTGGTCCGAGCAGTGGCGCAATCACCATTGCGCCAATCACCCCGGCCACACTATTTGAATGGAGACCGATCGCCGCCACGATGGTCGACAGAACCACAAAGACCAGAAAATCACGATCAAGCTGCGCGTCTTCGACGACGTCCTGGTAAATCTCTTCCCGCAAGGCGAGCTTGCGCGTCAGCATTTTGCTCTTCTTCGGAGCTTTCGCGTCTTCCGGAATGGCCGGAGCCGTGGCTTCCAGCGGCACCAGGGAAATGCGCCAATCTTTCTCATTCTCGAGACAGGCCTGGAGATTGTCCATCAAGGTCTGACGCGTGCCATCTCGCAGGAAGACAGAGACATATCGCCGGTCCTTCTGTTCCAGCGGAATGACGACATAGTCGACCGGATTGGCGGCGCGAATGGCGCGCAAGGCGGTTTCGAATAGCTCGCCATCGCGCATGTGCAAATCAAGCCGACGCATCCTATGATTTCCTTCTGCCCATGCGCGCCAGCAAGCTGCTCGTATCCCAGCGCTGGCCGCCCATGGCCTGAATGTCGGCATAATATTGATCGACCATCGCCGTCAGCGGCAAACTGGCGCCGGTCTCGCGCGCGGTCTCGAGCGTAATCCGCAGGTCTTTGCGCATCCAGTCCACAGCGAACCCATGCTCATATTCGCCTTGGCTCATGGTTTCCCAGCGATTTTCCATCTGCCAGCTTTGTGCAGCGCCGCCGCTGATCGCTTCAATGACTTTCGCGATGTCTAATCCAGTTTCGTCCGCAAAGTGGATACCTTCAGCCAGTCCCTGCACGATCCCAGCAATGCAAATTTGATTGACCGATTTGGCCAGCTGCCCGGCTCCGCTGTCCCCAATCAGGGTCATCCGTTTGCCATAAGCCGCCATGATGGGTTCCGCTTGCTGGAAGGACGTTTCCGCTCCGCCGCACATAATGGTCAGCTGCCCCTTCTCCGCCCCGGCTTGGCCGCCCGAGATCGGTGCATCGAGAAAAGCTGCGCCCTTCGCATTTGCCCGCGCCGCCAGAGCCCGTGCCAATCCGGCACTTGCAGTCGTGTGGTCAACAATAACCATTCCGGCAATAATAGCGTCATCCAAGGCGTCATAGACTGTCTGAACATCCGGATCATCCCCCAGACAAAAGAACACAAAATCAGCACCTTGGATTGCGTCTGCAGGGGAATTCGCTGCCGCACCCTCATATTCCCTGGCCCAGGCTTCAGACTTGGCCGTTGTACGATTCCAGACGGTGACTTGATGCCCGGCGGCAACCAGATGACCAGCCATTGGATAGCCCATCACACCCAGTCCCAGAAATGCAGTCTTCGCCATTCACCCCCTCCTTACATTTGCAGCGCAATAGATCGGTCAAATTTCACCAAAATCTATCGGGCGATTCTCAATCGTTATTCACCGTGATGCACTATGCACTCAAACTAGGCCAGAACGGCCTTTAGGGAAAAATATGGCAATTGCTTATTCATCCCGGCGCAACAAGGGCAGAACGCCCGCTGCGTCCGCCCGCAAGCTGGGGACCTGGAAACTGGCCTATGCCGATTTCCTGACCGCTTTGTGCGCCTTCTTTCTGATCATGTGGATCATTCATGGCGTCTCCAAGGATGAGCGCCAAACCCTGGCCCAGCAATTCGGCGCCGAGGCGGATGCTGTAACGTTCACCACCGCCCCACCATCCACCTCACAGACCATAGCCGACGCCTTGCGCGTCAATCCGGAGCTCGCCGCGTTTGGATCAAGTGTTACCATCACCGAAGATCCGAACTTCATCCGTATCGAATTGTCAGATATGGCCGAACGCCCGCTGTTCGAAACCGGCGACGGTCGACTGAACGAGACCGGCGTGCAACTGACCCGAATTGCTGGACGTGCGATTGCCGCGCTGCCGCTGTCCGTTCTGATTGAAGGTCACACAGATTCCCATCCGAGCCGCACGATTGGTTACTCAAACTGGGAATTGTCCTCTGATCGGGCAAATTCAGCCCGCCGACTGTTGATCGAGGCTGGCGTCGACGAGGCTCGAATTCAAGGCGTGACGGGTCTCGCACATACCCGGCCACTATTACAGAACGCGCCCGAAAACGCCGCGAACAGACGGATCTCGATAGTTCTGGTCATCACCCCCAAGACCGCCTAAGGTTCGTTCATCGCGATAGAATCGTTCGGGAGGTCGAATGTCCGCTGAAATACTGGCTCACTGGCCAATGTGGGCAAGCCTTGCGGCCGTCGGCGTGACCATTGTTTTCTATATGCTTGATCGCTGGTCGATGGAGCTGGTCTCCGTATCGGTCATCGCCGCCCTTTTACTCCTGTTCAGCCTGCCAGGCGCGACCGCTTATGATGGCAGCGATATTTCCATCGCGCTGCTGCTATCGGGCTTTGCCAACCCAGCCTTGATCACGATCATGGCCTTATTGGTCGTCGGTCAGGGCCTGTTCCAGACCGGTGCGCTTGAGGGGCCGACCAAGGCCCTGGTGCGCTCTTATGGCAAACGCCCGATCTTGACCTTGATGGGCGCTTTCGCGGCGGTGTTCGTGACAAGCGCTTTCACCAATAACACGCCCGTCGTGATCATGTTCCTTCCGATCATGTCAGCGATTGCCGCACGCATGGGGTCCTCGACTTCCCGGCTGATGATGCCGCTCAGCTTTGTTTCGATCTTTGCCGGTATGACAACTCTGATCGGCACCTCGACCAACCTGCTCGCCGCCGACGCGTATGAGCGCCTGACCCCAAACCAGCTCGGCTTTTTCGACCAGTCCGTCTTTGGCCTGATGCTAGCGGGTGTCGGCATGGTCTATTTGTTGATCGCATCACGCGTGTTGCTCCCCAATCGCGAAGAACTGACCGAGACAATGATGAAATCGGGCAAGCAGTTTGTCGCTCAGTTCGAAGTCACACCGGGCCACTTTCTCGATGGCAAACAAGCTGTGGCTGGCATGTTCCCGGATCTCAAGGATATGACGGTACGGATGATTCAGCGCGGCGAGCGCGCGCTGCTGCCGCCCTATGATGATGTCCGCCTCATGCCCGGCGATCTGGTCATTGTGGCCGCCACGCGTCAGGCCCTGACCGACTTGCTTTCAGACAAGCCCGCCATGCTGCAGGACATCTGGCAAAGCAGCGCGCCGGAATCCGATGATGGCAGCGAAAGCCAACTCGGGCTGGTCGAGGCGGTGATTGCACCCGGCTCGCGCATGGCCGGCCGAACGGTCGAGATGCTCGGCTTTCGCCGTCTGACCCGCGCCGTCACGATGGGCATTCAGCGGCGTAGCCGAATGATCCGCACCAAGCTGGGTGAGATC
>JBCCZH010000129.1:0-7436 GCA_039188075.1 Pseudomonadota bacterium | reverse complement strand
GCATCCCGGGTTTCCGGCGGGCGCATCAAGAAACGCTCCGATCTGAACTCAAACGATCTCGCCATTTGACGTCTCCATCAGGGAGGCAAAGAAAAAGGGAGGCAGTGGCCTGCCTCCCTTTGGAACTCTTTGGCCACCACCCGGCGGCCCTGTACGACCGCGCTATTCTGCTGCGTCCGCAAGCGGTGTCACTGACACGTACTGGCGGTTATTGCGCTTGCGCGTAAACTCGACTTTGCCTTCGACCAGCGCGTAGAGCGTATGGTCTTTGCCCATGCCGACGCCGCGACCTGGATAAGTCTTGGTGCCGCGCTGGCGGATAATGATATTGCCGGGAATCACGTGCTCGCCACCATATTTCTTGGTGCCAAGATATTTAGGATTCGAATCGCGTCCGTTCTTGGATGAACCGCCTGATTTCTTATGAGCCATATCCGCTCTCCAATCTTCTGCTCCAGCCTATAGCTGAAAACTTAACCCTTCGCGAGCTCTTTCGCCTGGGCGACCCAGTCATTGCTCTCAAACTTGCCAGCTGCGCCGATTTTCTCTTCCAGCGCGTCAATGTCGGCTTTCTTCATTTTCGCGATTTGCGCAAATGTCGTGATGCCTTCCGCTTCCAGCTTGCCAGCAAAGACTTTTCCGAGACCTTTCATCTTGGTCAGGTCATCAGCCTTGGCAGGAGCTGCTTCTTTTTTCGGCGCTGCCTTCTTGGCCGCGGGCTTCGCAGCCTCGTCTTTTTTCGCTGCTGGTTTCTTAGTCTCTGCCTTTGGTGCAGCTTCAGCTTTCGGAGCTACTTCTTTCTTCGGCGCGGCCTTCTTCTTCGCGGGTGCTTTCTTGCCGTCGGCCAGGATCGAGTCGATCGTCACGACGGTTTCAAGCTGGCGATGGCCCTTTTTGCGTCGATACGTATTCCGCTGACGCTTTTTCATGATGATGACCTTGGCGCCCTTGCGCTGTGCGGCGACCGTGCCGACCACGCTGGCGCCAGCCACCATGGGCTCACCAATGGTTACTTTCTTGTCGTCGCCAAGCATAAGGACGTCTTCAAATGTAACGCTCTCGCCTGCATCAACGGCGAGCTTTTCAATGACGATTTCATCGCCTTCGGCAACTTTATACTGTTTGCCACCTGTCTTAATGACCGCGAACATGGCGCTCGTCCTTCTCAGAACTCAAAAAATGAAACTTTTGCCGCTGCCGAAGCCGGCGCGGGCATGAAGGCGCGGATAAACACCAAACACGCCATAGAGTCAAACCCTCTTAAGCATGAAAATCAGGGCGTCATGCGATTATTGCCCGTTGGCGAATTGGTGCGTGCACGTCGCGGCTCGAGACGGGTCGGAATCGACAGGACTGATCTTGTTCCAAACGGCCCAGCGGCGTGTATTTTCAAGCTGAACTTTAGTTAATGGCAGTTGCGACTGCAAATACTGTCTTCAGTATAGTTTTTGATCGCTGTACGAGGCCGCCCGCCAATCAAGTTTTGTGAACTTGTTCAAGCAAGGATGTTTCACATGCAGACCCCAAATATCGAAATCTCGGATGTCGAATACGTCGCCGACATGCTGAAAGCCATTCTCTGGGTGAAGGAAGACCTGGAGCATGTTTCGCCGGAGACGCTCGAAGACCTGGAAGTCTCTTTGAGCGTGGCGGAAGCCGCCCTGCGGCGCGTGGCTGCGGAAATGCGACTGCCCGTCAATGCGCGCTAAGGGGCGACGGAGGCGAGTTCTGTAGGCTCTGCTGCTTCGGTCTCGTCGACCGGGGTGAGGCGTCGAATGCGATCGCGCTCTTCCTGGGCCTCGTCTTCCTGATCCAGCTCGGTCAGAGCCACGACGCGAAGCTCACGCACGGCGATATTGGCAGGATCCTGCTCGAGCAGGTTATCGGCATTTTCCAGCGCATCCGCGAATTTCTCCAGAGCTACCTGAACGGACACCAATTGTTGCGTCAGTTCCGCGTCATTTTCCTCGCTCATTTCCATCAGCTGGAGCAGCGTTTCTTCGGCTTTCTCCGGTTCACCGGCCGCTTCATGGATACGCGCCAGCGCCATCAGGACCGTGGCATCATTGGGCTTCAGCGCAGCATAGCCATTCAGCAGTTGCTCGGCGTCCGCATAGGATTCCATTCGCACGAGCTGGTCGCTCAGTTCGAGCGTGATCTTGCGGCTTTCCGGGTTCAGGTTGAGCGCCGACTGAAAGGCCAGAAGGGCCTCATCATTGGCTTCGCTCACGGCCAGCGCCCGCGCCTTGTATAGCCAGAAGAGCGGGCTTTGCGGGTTTTTCGTCAGCAGCACATCAAGACGCTCAGAGGCCGAGTCGGGCGCACCCTGGCGATATTCATATCGCGCCAGCGCGAAGGCTGCAGGCTGCGTGAAAGTGGATGTCTCGGGCAGGGTTTCGGCGACCTGTATGGCGGCCTCCATATCTTCCATGGCGAGGTTCAAAAGAAGGCACACATAGGCACGCCGCTCGTTCTGCTGTGTCTCAAGGCAGGTCGCGTCGCGGGTTTCCAGCGTCGGCGGACGGATCACGCCGCTGGCCTCTTGCAGGGCGCGCAGCAGAACCTGCTGCTCGGAAGACATTTCAATATTTTCCATCCGGCGGATCAATTGCCGGGCCGCGCGCGGCCGTTCCGACGCGAGCAGATTGGCGGATCGGGAAAACAGGATGTCAAAATCTGTCGCTGCGGCATCGCTGGCCGCGCGGAACATGGGCAAGGCTGACTCAAACCGGCCGAATGAGAAATTATATTCAGCCCATTCCTTCATCGTTGTGGCGCTGTCAGGCGCCAGAGCCAGCGCGCGCTGATAATCGGCCTCCACTTCGCCAGGAAGATAGGTTCCGGCGCGGGCCTTGGCGGTGGCAAATCGACGCCAGGTCGGGCCGCTATTGGGGCGGAACTGAATGGATTTGTCGAAGGAATCGATGGCCGCCTCATACGCGCCAAGCGCCATTTGTGACTGGCCCAGCAGGGAGAGCGATTTGCCCTTGCGCGAGCTGCTTGTGATGTCGACCGAGCGTTCAAACACGCGCGCGGCTTCTTCGTGCTGACCGGTTTCGGCGAGCAATATTCCGTAATTCACATAACCCGGATTGTGATTTGGATTGGCAGCCACATGGATCGCATAGGCGTTGATCGCTGCCGGTATGTTGCCTGCGCCGCGATAGGACTGCGCATAAGCGAATGAACTGCCATGTTCGATCCGTTGCTCGGGTGACAGAGCCGACAGAACACTGAGCGCTTCCTCGTGTCGTTTGCGCTTGGCGAGCAATCCGCCGACATAGGCTTCGAATTTCGGGCGTTCTGCATCATCCGCTGTGCGGAAAAACAGGGTGGATCGCAGCTTGTCGGAGGACAGCGGCGCGAGTGATGTGTCTTGCACGATCGCGATCAGATCGGCCTGAAAATCCTCATTAATATCGCTCTCGACGATCTGTTCGATTTCCTGCTGATCATCGGATGAAATGGTGCGAATGATGCCGCTCTGATCATCGGTGCGGACCACGGTTTCAGCGATCAGGGCGATCCCGGCCAGGGCCAGGGCCAGTCCGCTCAGGACGGGCGCGGAAAAGAAGGGTGATTGCTCATGCATGGGCCAGTCCCCTGTCAGTCAGGCTTTCGACCAAGCCCTTTTGCTGAACGTTCTGGATTTCGATGCCGGGTCGGCCATTGACCTCAAGCACCAGCGGGCCCCGATCCTGATCGAGGCAGATATCAACGCCGATATAGCCGAGTGGGATGGCGTCTGCAGCAGCGATGGAAATATCGATAATCTGCCGCCATTTCGGGATCTTGAAGCCGATCAGTTCGGCGCCTGTATCCGGATGTTCCGGTGTTACGGTGCCTTTCAGCGCAGCATTGGTCACCTTGCCGGTTTCAGTGTCGATGGCCAGCCCGATGGCGCCCTGGTGCAGGTTGGCTTTGCCGCCTGACTTCTCGGTAGGTAGGCGCAACATTGCGGAAACGGGGCGCTGTTTATGCAGAATGACGCGAATGTCGGACAGCCCGAAGTCGGAAAGTGCGCTGAGTTCGGAATGCTGACTCAGAAGGGGTTCGACATAGGCATAATCCTCGTCGCCGCTTTGGGAGAAGGATCCGTTGAGGATTTCACCGACATGTCGGGACATGTCTTCGGGTGTGCGGATCTTGCCGCCAGCCGTAACGAAATTCTTTTCGTCACGTCCGCGAATGATCATGATGCCATTGCCTTGCGACCCGCGATTGGGTTTCAGCGCGAATGCGCCGAGATCGGACATGGTTTGCACGAATTCCGGCAATTCCCGGAACGAGCGACAGACAGCATAGGTCTTGGCGACGGGCACACCGGCCTGTTGCAATATGTCCTTGCTGCGCAGCTTGTCCGCCGCGAGATCCAGCAATTCGGTGGAATTCAGGCGATTGACGTAATTGCGGTTGCGCGAATTCATGCCCAGCACCGGGCCATTGCCGAGGATCGACCGGAAGCGCACATATTCCTGCAGGCGCATGCCCGACCATTGTCCGATGGCCAACTGCACCGCGAGCACCAGCAACAGCAATTCCGGCATCAGGGCGAACAGGCCTTGCAGCATGACGGAGGAGAAGACGATATAGCAGGCAACAATGGTGATCAGCGTGCCGATCCCGGTATTGGTCATGCCTTTCCAATCGCTTTCGTCCAGCATGTTGTGAATGCGTTCGGCCAGGAATGAGATAATCACCACCGGAAACAGCGCCAGAATACCGAATTGCAGACTGGATCGGCCGCCCAGCCAGAGCAGGACACCAATAAACAGAACGGTACAAATCGTAATAACAGCCGCGAGTCTGGGTATTTTAAGGATGTTGAACGAGTTGAAATAGGCCAGCATCAGGACGGCAAAGGCGACAATGCCCGAGAAGGTGGCGAGACCGAGCCAGAGCCCCGTATTCACGCACGCCGCGGCGATCAGCATGGGCATGAAGATCCCGAACGTCTGAATGCCGACCACGCTGCGCAGGAAGATCGTCACCAAAGCGGCCAGCGGGAACATCAGGAAGACGCCGATCATCTCCTCTGGCAGGCCCGTCAGCTGCATCAAGCGCGCTGCATTGAAGCGATTGAGCACGGGTTCATTCTCTTCAAACTCGAACAAAGCCGGTGACTGGCTGATCGGTGAAATGGTGAAGCGATAATCGAAATTGATATTGCGCGTATGTCGGAACAGGGCGTGGTCGCCGGTATAAAGGCGCAGATAATTCTCCGGCAGTCTGGCGAAATAGCCATTGGTCGGGTCAAACGGCACCCAGCGACCTTCAATCAGCACTTCCAGCCATTGGTGAGAGGTCTTTTTCGAGCCCTCATTCATGATCACACCGCCAACCAGACGGGCCGGAATACCATTTGAGCGGGCCAGGGCGACGAAAAGGCGACCTTTGCCATTACAGCTGGCGCGCCCCAGCCGCAGCGCGGTCAGGGCGTCGGTGAAGCCCTTGAACGGGGCGCCTTCAATGTCCTGATAGGTATAATTGTAAATCGCGGTCAGGACCGGCACGAGTTCGCGGCTATCGTCGGGCTGGATGGAAGACCAGAGATCGCGGATTTCAGGGTGATTGACCTGAATCCCTTCTTCTTCGATCAGATATTGCCCATACTGTTCCGGCAGGAATTGCGGCACTTGCAGCGCCGGATCGAGGTCATAGACCAGTTCCTTGGACGTGATCAGCGCGTGATAGCGAATGTCGCGGCCCTGATCGCCTGACCACATGCCGCGTCGTCCGGACGGGTCGGTCTGGTCATCGAATTGCAACTGGCCTGACAGAATGTTCTCGCGCACAATGTCCTGGCGCTCATCCGCCGCGGGCAGGAATGTGGTGACATCGACATCACGATCATCCCCCACGAAACTCATCGACAGCGAATAATCGTACATGGTGACGGCGCGCAGCTGTTTGAGCAGGGTGGGCGCGCTGTTCAGGTGCCATACCGAAAGGATCGCACAGATCGCGATGAGCCAAGCGCTCGGATGTCGCACAAACGCGACCAGCCGTGTTTGCCAAGTCATGTTGAGTGTCTAACCCCACCTCGGATCGCTTCATCGGCCGTTCTTTTCTAGATCGGTTGTGGGCCTTCTCCTCCAACAACCAACGGTCCGTTAATCGATATTAACCATCAAGCCGCGCGCCTATACTCCAATCACTCACGGTTGGCGACTCTTTTTATTTCGCTTCCAATCGTGGAGAAAATACGACCAAAGCTTGTCGGGGTCACGCCTAAAGCGCTTTAATAATTAGCAATAGTCCTGCAATTTGCGGCGCAAGATCTTGCCGATCGGGTTCTTTGGCAGTTCATCAATGAAATGCACGCGGCGCGGCACTTTATAGCCTGTCAGGTGGCTTCGGCAGTGCGCCATGACCGTTTCCGCGGACAGGTTTTCGTCCTGTTTGACCACAAAAGCGTGCAATTCCTCGCCGCCTGTTGCAGCGCGGATTCCCGCACTGGCGGCCTCAACGATGCCCGGACACGTCGACAGAATGCCGTCAATCTCGTTCGGGAACACATTAAATCCACTGACCAGAACCATGTCCTTGCAGCGATCAACAATGTGCAGCTCGCCGCGCGCATCAAACCGGCCCATATCACCGGTCTTGAACCAGTCGCCATGATAGGCATTCCGGGTTTCCTGATCGCGTCCAAGATAGCCTTGCATCACTTGCGGGCCGGAAATCAGGATCTCTCCCACCATGTCGCTCGCTGTCGTCACAGCATCATTATGCAGGATGCGGACTTCCGTGCCTGGCAGGGGCGTGCCGGCGGAACCCGGGGATTTGCTGACAGAATGGTCGCGCACCGCAATCAGCGTGGTGGCTTCGGTCATGCCGTAGCCTTCGACGATGTTTGATCCGGTCGCCTGCATCCAGGACTTGGCCGTATGATCATGCAGGGCCGCGGCGCCCGAGATCGTGGTCTTGATACATTTGCCAGACTCCTGAAACCAGTCTTCCTCGAGCAGTTTCTCGAACAAGGTGTTCACGCCCGGGAAAATGTCCGGCTGAAACTTCTTGAACGCGGCTTTCATATTGGTCAGCGGCCGTGGATTCGGGATCAGAACCAGATGCCCGCCATTGGTGATGGCAATGACCGAAGCGAGCATGCCGAACACGTGATAGACCGGTAAAGCCAGCAACATGGACTGGTTTGGCGTGGTCAGCAGGGTCGGGCAGGCGCCGGCGAATTGGGCGATATTGCTCATCAACCCGTTTTCGGTCAGGCGAACCCCTTTCGAGACGCCGGTCGTACCGCCGGAATACTGGTAAATCGTGTCCCGATGTGGATCGAGATCAGCGACATAGTCGAACGCCTTGGGGTCCGGCTTTGGCGCCTTTGCCAGAATATCGTTGAGCGTCCGGTGCGGCCCGGTAAAGGCGCGATCCAGCTTTTTGACCTTGCGGAGCAGGAAGTTCAGCGCGCCGCGCGT
>JBCCZH010000128.1:0-7650 GCA_039188075.1 Pseudomonadota bacterium | reverse complement strand
TCAGGTCTTGGCCAGCCAATCGTGACATTAAGATCGCCTCATCCTGGAACAGATTTGCAAAACGCGCCTGTACAAAGCCGATCCGCGTGCTATAGGCCGATCAAATTTCATATAAAGGATTGTTGATATGTCTCAGGACTATGCTGTCGCAGACATCAGCCAGGCTGACTTTGGCCGGATGGAAATCGAGATCGCGGAAACGGAAATGCCGGGCCTGATGGCCGCGCGGGCCGAGTATGGCGCCAGCCAGCCGCTCAAAGGCGCCAAGATTGCCGGGTCCTTGCACATGACGATTCAGACGGCGGTTCTGATCCAGACCCTGGAAGCGCTTGGCGCTGAAGTGCGCTGGGCGAGCTGCAACATTTACTCAACCCAGGATCACGCCGCGGCGGCGATCGCCGATGCCGGCACACCGGTCTTCGCACACAAAGGCGAGACGCTGGATGAGTATTGGCAGTTTGCCGATCGCATTTTCGAATGGCCAAATGGCGAGACGGTCAATCTGATCCTGGACGATGGCGGCGACGCAACCATGTATCTGATCCTCGGCGAGAAAGCCGAAGCTGACCCATCCGTTCTCGACAATCCGGGATCCGAGGAAGAGGAAGCCCTGTTCCGCCAGATCCGCAAGCGGATGACGGAAACACCGGGCTGGTTCGCCCGCATCAAGGCCGGCATTCGCGGCGTCTCGGAAGAGACCACAACGGGCGTCAACCGCCTGTACCAATTGGCGGCCAAGAATGAACTGCCTTTCCCGGCCATCAATGTGAACGACTCTGTCACCAAGTCGAAATTCGACAATAAGTATGGCTGTAAGGAATCGCTGGTCGATGCGATCCGTCGCGGCACCGATGTGATGATGGCGGGCAAGACTGCCTTTGTCGCCGGGTATGGCGATGTGGGCAAAGGCTCTGCCGCGTCACTGTCTGGATCTGGCGCGCGTGTCACCGTCTCGGAAGTTGACCCGATCTGTGCCCTGCAAGCCGCCATGGATGGCTATGATGTCCAGACCATCGACACGATGGCGCCAACGGCGGACATTTTCGTCACCGCAACTGGCAATAAGGACATTCTCACCGTCGACCATATGCGGGCGATGAAGGATATGGCGATTGTCTGTAATATTGGACACTTCGACAATGAGATTCAGGTCGAAGGCCTGCGCAATTTCAAATGGACGAATATCAAGCCGCAAGTCGACATGATCACCTTCCCGGATGGCAAGCGGATCATCCTGTTGTCCGAAGGCCGTCTGGTGAATCTCGGCAATGCGACGGGCCATCCAAGCTTTGTTATGTCCGCGTCGTTCACGAACCAGACGCTGGCTCAGATTGCGCTGCATGAGAACAAGGGTGAGTATGGCAACGAGGTTTATACCTTGCCCAAACACCTCGACGAAAAGGTCGCGCGCCTGCACCTGGCGAAACTTGGTGTCGAATTGACCGACCTGTCCAAGGATCAGGCCGATTATATCGGTGTGACCCAGGAAGGGCCGTTCAAACCAGAGCACTATCGTTATTAATCCAGGGCTTCGGGAGAAGAGCTATGCCGCTACAGCACCACGAATTTACCTCTGAAAGCGTCTCTGAAGGACATCCGGACAAGGTTTCCGACCAGATCTCAGACGCCGTCGTGGACTTGTTCCTGGCCAAGGACCCCACCGCCAAGGTCGCGGTAGAAACTCTGACCACGACCAATCGCGTGGTGTTGGCGGGTGAAGTTCGGACCAATAATGGCGCCGTCGTCACCAAGGACGAAATGAACCAGGCGGCCCGCGATGTGGTCAAGAAGATTGGCTATGAGCAGGATGGATTCCACTGGCAGAACATGGCGGTGGAGAACCACGTTCATGGTCAGTCTGCCGAAATCGCACAGGGCGTTGAAGCGGGCCAGGGCCTGCACCAGGAAGAAGGTGCAGGCGATCAGGGGATCATGTTCGGTTATGCAACGGATGAAACGCCGGAACTGATGCCTGCGACGCTGGTCTATTCGCACCAGATCCTGCGCAAGCTGGCGGCACTGCGCCATGATGGCACCCATCCCGAGCTTGAGCCCGACGCAAAAAGCCAGGTGACCTTGCAATATGACGGCTCTCGTCCTGTCGGCGTCAACGCGATCGTGGTTTCGCACCAGCATGCTGACTCGGCGACGCTGGAGCAGCTTCGCGAGATTATTCGCCCTGTGGTGAAAGAGGTGCTGCCTGAGGGCTGGTTCCCGGACGAAGACAAGTTTTACGTCAATCCAACCGGCCGCTTCGTCATTGGTGGACCGGACGGAGATGCCGGCCTGACGGGCCGCAAGATCATCGTTGATACTTATGGCGGTGCGGCGCCGCATGGTGGCGGTGCCTTTTCGGGAAAGGATCCTTCAAAAGTGGATCGGTCTGCCGCCTATGCGACTCGTTATTTGGCCAAGAATGTTGTCGCCGCCGGACTCGCCAAACGCTGCAACATACAGGTTTCCTATGCGATTGGGGTGGCCCAGCCGCTCTCCCTATATGTGGATACGTTCGGTACGGGTGAAGTTGGCGAAGATACGATCGCGAGCAAACTGCGGGAATTGGTCGACTTGTCACCGCGCGGCATTCGCAATCATCTGAAGCTTGAAGCGCCGATTTACAGCCCGTCTGCCGCTTATGGTCACTTTGGACGTCACCCGACGGAGAACGGCGCTTTCACTTGGGAGAAAACCGATCTTGTTGCTGAGCTTAAGGCTCTGATCCAGTAAGGTTTTGCCTCGTGCCATAGGGAAGCAACCACCGCTTGAATATTAATCAAGGCGACGCGTTTCCTAGTATTATCCAAAATTACTGTTGTCGCGTGTCAGGCGATGTGCATACGTGTGCGCGAGAATGATTGGGGTGATACCCCGCTTCGAGGGAGTCATTCGTGAGTGGAGTACAGCCGTATTTTTCCGTGCTGATTATAAATTTCAATGCAGGTGATTTACTGCAGAACGCATTGAATTCATTGAAAAAACAGAGTTTTCGGGATTTTGAGGTCGTGGTTGTCGATAATGACAGCCGAGTCAATCCCATTACAGATCTGGATGTGGAGGGCATTCCTGAAATTCGCGTGATACGCGAAAATGCGAATCACGGTTTCGCCAAGGGGAACAACCTGGCGGCGCAATATGCCTCTGGAAAATGGCTGGCTCTGCTCAATCCGGACGCGGAAGCTGATGCGAACTGGTTGACAGAGATCCATAAAGCGACAGAGCGTCACGAGAATTGCCGCGTGTTTGCCTGTGGCCAGATCAACATGGATGAACCAAATCTGCTGGATGGCGCAGGCGATGCCTATTTTGCATTCGGAATTCCATGGCGCGGTGGGTTCGAACATCCGATTTCCGAATTGCCCAATCAGGACAGTTTCTGTTTCAGTCCCTGCGGGGCGAGTGCCGTATACGAGCGCGAATTGTTTTTGGAGATAGGTGGCTTTGACGAACGCTTCTTTTGCTATTGCGAAGATGTCGATCTCGGCATGCGTCTACAACTCAGCAATGAGAAGTGCGTGTTTCTTCCAGACGCGCTGATCCATCACAAAGGTAGCGCAACCAGCGGACGATACAGCCATTTCACAATGTACCATGGCTTCCGCAATCGTACCTGGGCCTATCTGAAGAACATGCCACTATCGGTTCTGATTTTGACTCTCCCCGGGCACGTATTGTTGCTGCTGTGCATTTACCTGAACAATCTGAGTAATGCCGATATTCGCGGCATGCGCCTTGGGATGTGGCACGGATTCAAAAAAGGTTGGGCGTTGAGGTGGCAGGACGAATACACCGTCAAACCGACGCTGAGAACGACTTGGAATCTCATCCGTTCCATGGCGTGGAACCCGGTGCGATTATCGCAACGCGGCGTCCATGTCTGGGACTTGCAAACCGCTTAATCCAGCTCCCAGACGCGTTTGTGAAACTTCCAGGCGGATGACACGATCGTGTCCATGTCTGAATGTTCGGGGACCCAGTTGAGTATGGCCTTGGACTTTGACGTGTCGGCATACAACGCGATAGCGTCGCCTGGGCGGCGAGGGCCGATTTCGACCGGTACCGGTTTGCCTACTGCCCGCTCAACGGCATCCAGGACCTGTTTAACCGTGAAACCGTTCCCCGTGCCGAGGTTCAGCTGCAGGCTTTCACCCGTCTTGTGAATGTGTTCGGCGGCGAGGATATGCGCCGACACCAGGTCCGCAATATGAATATAGTCGCGGATACAGGTGCCATCCGGTGTCGGATAATCATCGCCGAACAGTTTCATCCCCTGGCCGATGCCAGCCGCAGCCTTGATCGCGTTCGGGATGAGATGCGTTTCCGGATCATGCTCTTCGCCCACCTCCCCCTCGAGATCGGCGCCAGCTGCATTGAAGTAGCGCAGCGCCGCATAGCGCAGACCTTCTGCGCGCGACATGTCTTCCAGAATGGTTTCGACCATCAGTTTGGAGCGCCCGTAAACGCTGACCGGGCGTTTCGGCATATCTTCAATCAGCGGAAGACTCTCTGGATCGCCATAGATGGCGCAGGTCGAGGAGAAAATGAAATTTTGCAAGCCAAGATCGAGCATGGCGCGGACCACGTTCAAGGTTCCCGCAACATTGTTCTCATAGAATGCCCCGGGCGCTTTCTCGCCCTCGCCAACTTCGATATTTGCGGCAAAATGCATCACTGCATCGGGTCGCACGCGGTCAAGTGCTGCCCGGATCTCGGCTTCATTGCGAATGTCGCCTTCAATCAATTCGCCCCATTTGACGGCATGGCGATGCCCGCTGGAGAAATTGTCAAAAACAACCGGTTCGCGGCCACTTATTTTGATGGCCTTGCAAGCATTTGCGCCGATATAGCCAGCGCCGCCAATTACGAGGATCTTGTTGATCACGGCTGTGGTCCCTTTGATTGTCCCATCCCGGGCTGTCTTTGCCTCAGACCCGGGCTACACTCAAGGATCGGGCCACAAATTAAGGCGATTTAGTCACGTTTTATCCATCATGATCGGCATTGTCGCGCGTCCGCGACAGACGATCCTGCGTTTTTTCGGCCTTTGTCCGCCCATGCTTGATACGGTTTTCTTGCGCGCGCTGCTGTTTCTCAGCGCGCGCTCTTTTACCTTGCGAAACTTGTTGAGATTAATGGGCTCCGCCAAACCTAGTCTCCGCGGTGCGCGTTACGCCATTGTTCCATGGCGAGTGAGATTGCGAAGGTTTCGCGATATTTCGGGCTGGACGCCGGGCGCGGCGCCTTGGCGGAGGTCAAGGCCATGATCTCCGCGAGCTTGTTATGCGCGGCGCCGGCCTGGCCCGCGCCAATATAGGCATGTAGCTCGACCAGAGCGCTGGATAGCGGGTCATTGGCGCGGATCACGAAATAGGGCTCGTCTTCGGCGAGGCGCGGCATGACGTCGAATTCGGAAGGATTGGCTTTTGAGCCGACAGGCGCAGTGTTCATCACAGTCAGTCTTTCTTTGGGTAAGGGTGATTCTCTGTCGAGTTTAGCGGGTTTCGACCACGCCGTCAGTTCCCGAAAAAGAGTCGCGAAAGAGCGCGATGGATCAGGTAGTCAGCATGACGAAAGTGAGTGATGAACTCACCCAGTTCTGATTCTGGAACCGCGGCCATGCGATAGGCGAGGACCATCCACGTTTTATCCTCATGTTCCAAAATCGGTGTGATCGGCGTAATTTCGGGCAATTCGGCGGCGTCAATCAAAGGGGCGACGATGACAAGGCTTGAGGTTTCCAGGGATGGATATTGCAGGACGATGACAGTATTCGCGCTGTTTTTCAGTCGATAGGCGCCATACTGTCTCATTTAGAATGTGCGCAGGCCGTCAGACCACAACCCATTCTCTTCAATGTCTTTGCGGTGGGCGGCGAATGCTTCCTTATTTTCCTCGACCCAGGCTTCAATGCGTTTGCGTTTGACCGCTTCCATCACGGCTTTGTCAGCAATCGCATCAGGATCCAAGCCAAGCGCCTTCGCCTGTTCGCGAATGTCATTGTCAAATGGAACCGGGTCTTCGCGAACAGATCCATGGACGTTCGCTGAAACGCCCAATAGATCCACCGCTTTTACGCGGCCCTTGGTCATCAATTCGATCTGATTGGCCATTTCTGGACGCGGTCTGCGCGACCCATTTTCGTAAGCGGTAACGGTGGAGACACCAATCCCTAGCCACTCAGCAACTTGAGCGACCGTCCAGTTTTGCTGCTTGCGCCAAATTCTAAGGTTCATGCTACAAATATGCTACAATATGTAGCAAAATACAAGCAAAGATCACCCCGGCCCAATCATCTTTTCGGGCCGCACAATCGCGTCAAAATCTTCAGCCGGAATGCCATCAGCAATCGCTTCCTCGCGCAGGGTCGTGCCATTCTTGTGCGCCGTCTTGGCGATCTTGGCGGCGCGGTCATAGCCGTACTTTTCCTTGAGCGGCGTCACCAGCATGAGAGAGTTTTCCAGCCCCTTCTGAATATTCTCAAGCCGCGGTTCGATGCCGACGACGCAATTCTCGGTGAAGGATACCGCAGCATCGGCCAGAAGCCGGATCGATTGCAGCAAGTTGTAGCTCATCATCGGGTTGAATACGTTGAGCTCGAAATGCCCCTGGCTGCCCGCGAAACTGATGGCGGCATTATTACCATGAATATGGGCGCAGACCTGGGTCATCGCCTCGCACTGGGTCGGATTGACCTTGCCCGGCATGATCGAGGAGCCAGGTTCATTTTCCGGCAAAGCAAGCTCGCCCAGACCTGATCGCGGACCGGAGCCGAGGAAGCGAATATCATTGGCGATCTTGAAACAGGACATGGCTGCTGTGGTAATGGCACCATGCGCGAACACCATGGCATCATGCGCTGACAGCGCTTCAAACTTGTTTGGCGCTGTCACGAAGTTCAGGCCTGTAATCTGCGCGATTTTCTCTGCCACGCCTTCCGCAAACCCGACCGGGGTCGACAATCCGGTGCCGACCGCGGTGCCGCCTTGCGCCAGTTCCAGCAGCGCCGGCAGGGATTGCTCGATCCGCAGGATGCCCATCTCGATCATTTTGGTATAGCCGGAAAATTCCTGGCCCAGCGTGACGGGGGTCGCATCCTGCGTATGCGTGCGACCGATTTTGATGATCTCGGCCCAGGCCTTGGCCTTGTCGTTCAGGGCATTGTGCAATTGCTGCAGCGCCGGCAGCAGGCGATGTGTGATCTCCTCGGCGCTGGCAATATGCATCGCCGTCGGGAACGTATCGTTCGAGCTCTGGCTCATATTGCAGTGATCATTGGGGTGGACCGGACTTTTCGAGCCGATCTCGCCGCCTAGAATTTCGATCGCCCGATTGGCGATGACTTCATTCGCATTCATATTGGACTGCGTCCCGGACCCGGTTTGCCAGACCACGAGCGGGAAATGCGCGTCGAGCTTGCCCTCAATCACTTCATTCGCGGCGGTGACGATCGCATCCCCAAGCGCGGGGTCTAGCTTGCCAAGCGCCATATTGGTTTCGGCCGCCGCGCGTTTAACGATGCCGAGCGCGCGCACCAGGGGCAAAGGCTGCTTTTCCCAGCCAATCTTGAAATTACCTAAGGACCGTTGGGCCTGGGCGCCCCAGTATTTATTGCCTGGAACTTCGACATTGCCCATCGTATCGGATTCGATCCGC
>JBCCZH010000127.1:0-7739 GCA_039188075.1 Pseudomonadota bacterium | reverse complement strand
AGGCGCTCGCCAGCTTGCAATTCAAACGAGGCAATATCGAGCACGGGGGCTTGGCCCGGCCAGGCAAAGCGCAGGTTGGAGAGGCTGACAATTGCCGCTGACATCTAGCGCAGGTCTATTCGCGCCGAACTTCCCGTCAAGGTGGCTGCGCTTTGATCGGTCTCATTCAGAATGACGGCATTGACCTCTTCAAAGCCCGAGAATTGTTCAAACGCGTTGACGTCGATGGCTTCCAGCGAACCGATCGCTGCGCAAGTGTAAGTGACATCCACCATCAGATTGCCATGGTCACCAATCGGGCGAATGGTGGCAATCGCGCCGTCCTGCACACAGTCTCCGCCGACCAGGCTGACAATGCCATCGGTATAGGGCGTCGTGTCGTCCAGAGTCCGTATGCTCTCATCCAGGTCGAAATTTGCCAGTGCGCCATCCAGGCTGATGCTGACCGAGCTGCCATCAATCGCAACCGCCATGTCGGTCAGGCCGTGCACATGCGCTTCACCGCCCGCATGGTCGTGATCTTCATGGTCATGGTCCGCATGATCATCTGCGTGGTCGCCATCGTGATCATGACCATCATGGTCTTCCTCATGATCATGTTCGTCGTGATCATGTTCGTCACCCTCATGGTCATCTTCTGCATGATCGTGCGCGTCTGCGTCAGCATCCGTTGCGGCCACTTCAACGGTCGCAGCTGCATCTTCCGTGTCGGCCGTCGACGCCGCGACGTCGGTGCTCTCTTCCACAACAGGTGGGGTCTCTGCGACCACAGTTTCCTCGCTTGTTTCAGCGGCCGGTTGGCAGGCGGCCAGAACAAATACACTCGCAGCGGTGAATAAGGATGATCGAATCATAAGTGACTCCAGCTTTCGTTTGACACGGTCAGGAGCGAGGACTACCTCGCCGGAACAGAAATCGGACACTATAACATTCTGCCCAAAAGAACAGGACATTCTGGCTATCAGCCACCTTAAGTATTCGCTATGTTTGGAGCCCTGCAAGCACCCCTCTTTTTCGGCCTGATCGCGGCCTTTGTGACGACGCTTGGCCTGCTGGCTGTGGCGCTGCGCAGCGATTGGAGCCTGCGCTATGCGAATCTGTTCGGGTTGGCGGCGGCGGGCATGCTCACCGCAATGGCCTTCCTGCATATTGTGCCTGAGGCCTTCGCCTTGTCGCCGAATGCGCCGGTCTGGTTGACCATCGGCTTCTTTGGCGGCCTGCTTCTGCATTATGTCATTCAGACCGTGTTTCCCGAACGCGAGGAATCGCAGCTGCCGCGTGAGGCGATCACGCCGATCCTGGCCATTGCCTGTCATTCCTTCCTCGACGGCGTCGTCTATTCAGTGACCTTTGCGGCCAGTTTTGCCGCCGGTGTCTTTGCTGCGGTGGGCTTGATCCTGCATGAATTCCCGGAAGGCGTGATCGCCTTCGCCATTCTGCGACGCCATGGCGTGACGAATCGAGCCGCCTTTTTCTGGGCCTTTCTCGCCGCAGCTGCGACGACCCCGCTGGGAGTCCTGGTGTCGGGCCCGTTCATGTTCGGTCTCGGTGAGGAAGTCTTGGGAAGTCTGTTTGCTCTGTCCGCCGGCTTGCTCCTGTTTGTTGCGACCGGGCCGCTCATGGCGCCGTTGAAAGAGGTCAAACCCACGCATGGGCTGGCCGCGCTGACCATTGGTGTTCTGATCGCGGTCAGCTTGCTCCTGGCACCCATTCCCGGCCATGATCACAGTCATGGTGGCCACGGACACGAGCATCACGACCATGATCACGAGCATAGTCCGCACGCCGATACCTTGCCGCATGTGAACTAGCCATGATGGGATTGCTCAGGCTTATCTTTTTCTGCGTCGCCCTGGGCGTCCTGAGCCCAGCACCAGCTGAGGCGCACCCGGAGGATGAATTCTGTACGTTTGATGGCGGCATGGATCCAGCCCTCTGTCAGGCCCTGCAGGACCTGGATCGGGCAGGCGACCCGACTGAGCGAAACCGCGAATTCACCCAAACAGAAACGATTGATTTCGAACGCCCGGCGTTTGAGACGTTTGCGCTTTATATCAAGATCGGTATTCAGCACATCCTCCCGGGCGGGCTGGACCATATTCTGTTTGTCCTCGCGGTTTTCTTTTCAACACGGCGATTGCGGCCGCTGCTCATTCAAATCTCGGCCTTCACCATTGCCCATACAATCACTTTGGGCATGGTCGCATCGGGCGTGTTCGCGCCGCCCGCCAGCGTGGTTGAACCCTTGATCGCCGCAACAATCGCCTTTGTTGCGATCGAAAACCTTGTGTTCAAGGACATGACACGCTGGCGCCCGCTCATCGTGTTCGGGTTCGGTCTTATTCACGGTATGGGCTTTGCCGGCTTTTTTGGCTCGCTTGGTCTACCGGATGGCCAATTCTGGAGCGCTCTGATCGGATTCAATGTCGGCGTGGAAATCGGCCAGTTAAGCGTTATCGCCCTGGCAGCTCTGTTATTATGGCCGGTTCGTCGGGTGATTTCCGACGCCCAGTATCGGCATTTCATCGTTTGGCCGATCTGTGGCTTTATCGGCACAGTCGGGGCCTATTGGGCCATTGAACGTGTGCTCGCAGGGTAAACGGCACCCACCTTGCAATTGCCTTTCACATGGGCGGAAAGCGATACCTTTCGAAGCGAACCCGGCGCTATATTGGCGCCATCATTGCGACCGGCGTGACCACATTCATCGCCATGACCATGGTGCCATCGGCGAGCGCGCAGGACTGCAATCTGCACGACGCGACACGATGGCAAGTCGCGCTGCATGATGAAACAGTTGAACAATCGCCGGACTATGTCCGCGCCGTGACGGAAGCCTTTCTGCGCGCCTGTCCCAATCGACCCGAATTCGCCGAAGCCAGCCGCATTGCCGGGCGCGCCGCCGCAGATATGCAGGACGCGCACGGGGCCGCGACGCATTTCCGCAATGCTGGCTGGATGACGGATCTGGTCTCGAACTTCTATGCCATATCGGCGTTTCACGCCGCCGGAGACGAAAAATCAGCCTGGCGCGTGCGCGATCGGATGGTTGAATCCTGGCGCAGCAAACTGGATCGCCATCCAAATGTCCTGGTCTCGGCGGAGCCGGTAGCGGATGGAATGATCTATCAGCTCTATTTCACCGAAACCGACAGAGACTCCGGAACGCGCGCTGCCTGGGTCGCCGTACCCAATGGACCCGGTTTGCCCGCCACGCTCGCATTCTCACATGACCGGATGCGAATGGCCTTGCGCAAGGCCCGCGCGGCTGAAGATTTTGATTTCCGCTATGTGGATCTGCATCGCTGTCAGGGGCGCCGAACGCTCGGCCGTATCGAAAAGGATCTGTCGACCAGCGACTTTGATTCATCCGCCCGGGCCAGTCTGTCGGCCTATCTCGCCAATCCGGATCAGCCTGACACCAGTGCTTCTGCGGACATCACCCTGTGTGCGTTCCCGCATCGATTGCTGCCCGGACCGCCCCGGTCCTAGCTCCTAGATCCGTTTTTCGACTTCCGCCATCACAGCATCTGCGGTGATATTGAAATGATTGTACAGATCCTGATACGGCGCCGACGCGCCGAACGAGCCCATGCCAACAAAGCCACCATCATAACCGATCCAGCGATCCCAGCCGAAGCGAACCCCGGCTTCGATCGCGATGCGCGGCAGGTCGCCGCCCAGCGTTTCGGTCTGATAGGCTTCTGATTGCTGTTCAAACAGATCCATGCTCGGCATCGAGACGACGCGGACCGGGACCCCTTTTTCAGCCAGTGCCGTTTGCGCGGCCATGGCGATTTCAACTTCCGACCCGGTCGCGATCAAGACCGCCTTGGCCCCATCCGCATCAGACAGAACATAGCCGCCTTTGGCTGAGAGATTATCATCGGTGTGCGTGGTCCGCGCCGATGTCACCTTCTGACGGGTTAGCGCCATCGTGCTCGGGCCTGAATCATTGCGCAGGGCCAGTTCCCAACATTCGGCGGCCTCAACGCCATCGCAAGGTCGGAACACGGTCATGTTGGGCATTGCCCGCAAGCTCGCCACATGTTCGACCGGCTGATGGGTCGGGCCATCTTCGCCGAGCCCGATACTATCATGCGTCATCACATGGATCACGCGTTCCCCCATCAGGGCGCCAAGTCGGATCGCGGCGCGCGAATAATCCGCAAAGACCAGGAAGGTCCCAGAATACGGGATCACACCGCCATGCAGTGCCATGCCATTCATCGCTGCCGCCATGGCATGTTCGCGGATGCCATAATGGACATAACGACCCGCCCAATTGTCCGGGCCAAGCGGCGCGGTATGGCTGGTCTTGGTATTGTTCGACCCGGTGAGATCGGCGGAGCCGCCAATC
The DNA here is from genome assembly GCA_039188075.1 of Pseudomonadota bacterium. Taxonomy (GTDB): domain Bacteria; phylum Pseudomonadota; class Alphaproteobacteria; order Caulobacterales; family Hyphomonadaceae; genus Henriciella. The sequence goes on along the minus strand of JBCCZH010000127.1, from coordinate 3,379 downwards.
ATTTCAGGGATGGCTTCGGTCAAAGGCTCCAGCGCAGCGCCGGACCATTTGCGGGTCGCATCATCCTTGCCGCCTTCGACCACGGCCTTTTTATGGGCGTTGACAATGTCCGACAGATTGGCTGGCAGAGCGCCCGCCATCGCAGCTTCAAAAGCGGCTTTGTCTGCGTGATTGTCGAGCCGGTTTTTCCAGGCCAGATGTTCGGCATGCGCGCGTTTGCCCGCCTCGGCCCAGGCTGCTGCAATGTCTGTCGGGACATCAAAGGGCGCATGTGGCCAGCCAATATTCTCGCGCACGGTGGCGACTTCTTCTTCGCCATAAGGACCGCCATGCGCCGGGCCGGTGCCGGCGCGCTTGGCGCCATAGCCAATGATCGTCTTCACAGCCAGCATGACAGGCTTGTCCTGGTCCTGCGCCCAGGCGAGGGCCGCCTCGACATCACCGGCATCATGACCATCGACTTTTTTGGTGACCCAGCCGGAGGCTTCAAAACGCATGCACTGATCGGTGCTGTCCGCCATATCCGTGCCACCATCAATGGTGACCGCATTATCGTCGAACAGAACAATCAGATTGGAGAGCTTGAGGTGGCCTGCGAGCGTAATCGCCTCCTGGCTGACGCCTTCCATCAGGCAGCCATCGCCGGCAATCACATAAGTCTTGTGATGGACTAGCTCGTCGCCGAAGCGGGCATTCAAGTGCCGCTCCGCCATGGCCATGCCGACCGCCGTTGTAATCCCCTGCCCTAATGGACCCGTCGTCGTTTCGACGCCCTTGGTCACGAAATTCTCAGGGTGGCCTGCCGTCGTACTGCCAAGCTGGCGGAAGTTGCGGATATCATCGCGGCTGACACTGTCATAGCCGGTCAGATGCAGCAGCGAATAGACCAGCATCGAGCCATGCCCGGCAGACAAGACAAACCGGTCGCGATCGGCCCAGTCCGGATCGGCTGGAATATGCTTCATGAATTTGCTGAACAGAACCGTAGCGGCGTCCGCCATGCCGAGTGGCAAACCCACATGGCCGGACTTGGCGCCCTCGACTGCATCAATGGAAAGTGCGCGGATGGCGTTGGCCATATCCCGGGTGGAAACCGTCATACCTCAACCCCTGTTTTTGATGCGACCGGGAATGGCGAGCGTGGCCAGCGCTGTCAAGACTCCTTAGCCCCGACTATTGAGTTTTGCGCACAATAACTGCAAACCCTATCCATATGAGCGTCATCGAATCTGCGGCCCATCGATTGGATCAAGCCTTGCGGCGTCTGGAAGGCGCGGTCGATGGCCTGTTCGAGCGATCCGGCGATCCGGTCCTGTTGCGACAGGAATTGACGGCAATGATGGAAGACCGCGCCCAGCTGGCAGAGCAATTGGATGAATCCCTGGCCCGCGAGAAAGAGCTGCAGGCGCTGGCGGACGAGGCTTCTGAAGCGCTCGGATCCGCGATTGCCGAAGTCCGCGCCGCCCTTGGCCGGGAAGGGCAGGAGTAATGGCCAAGGCTGATATCAAAATCCGCGGCCGGTCCTATTCCGTCGCTTGCGCGCCCGGCCAGGAAGATCGGTTGATCGGATTGTCGAGACAACTGGATGCACGCGTGCAGGACATTGCCAATGCCGTCGGCAATATTGGTGATGACCGCCTATTGCTGATCGCGGCCCTGGCTTTGCTGGACGAACTGGATGCCAGCCACCGGGCGCAACTGGAAGCCGCGGGACCTGATGTGACTCGGGCGGCGCATGCGTTGAATGATACCGCGGCGCGGATTGAAGCGCTCGCCGCGCGGATCGAGGCGGAAAAATGAGCCAGACGCAGCTCAGCGTCCTGATCCCTTTCTACAATGAGGCGGGGAATGTATTGCCGCTCCTGGAAGAAGTGCATGACGTCTTGGCCGGCATTCCGTTTGAAGTGGTCTGCGTGAATGATTGTTCCGATGACGCCACCGGTGACGAACTGGCCGAAGCCGCGACGCGCTGGCCAGATACGGTTCAGGTCTTCAGCCATGTCGCGCGAGCCGGAAAATCAGCCGCCCTGTTTACCGGCCTCAAAGCGGTGCGCGGCACCTGGACCCAATTGATCGATGGCGACGGCCAGAATGATATCAATGACACGGCCCGTCTGTGGAAGGCCCAGATCGAGGGGCAGGATACCGGGTCTCTCGGCATCATTGCGGGCAAACGGAACAGTCGCAATGATAGTGGCTTCAAGTGGCTGCAATCACGCGTGGCCAATGGTGTGCGGCGCTTCATGCTGCGCGATGATGCGACCGATACAGGATGTGGCTGGAAGCTGATCCGGACCGAGGCGTTTCGCGAGCTGCCCTATTTCGCCTCCATGCACAGATTTCTGCCCGCCTTGATAAAGCGCGCCGGATGGACGGTGCGGGAGGAATTGGTCAATGACCGAGCCCGCTGGCATGGGCAATCCAAATATGGATTCCTGGGTCGGCTTGGCGCCGGTATTTTCGATCTGTTCGGCATGTTCTGGCTGACCCGACGCGGAGGACAAGGCATTGCCCGCGAATGGGACGATCCGCGGGGCTAAGTCAAACCGCAAGGCGAGACGCACAGCCACTTAACCGGTTTGATCAGCGGATGCAGCTTAACCGATCCGCGAATTTCCTTAGGAAATACAATTCTAAATAGATTTAAGCCCTCGCAAGAAGACGTTGAGATAATTTACGCAGATTTGAACACTTGGTTCAATAATAAAAATAAATGCAGTACTAAAACCTGTTTTCGTGTATTTCTATACTCTATTATTTCTGTTTTCTTGCTTTTTACAGATTTATGCATGAATAGTTCAAGTGTTTACGCTTTGTTAGGAAATCCCGTCTAAGTAGAATACTGTCGCAGGCGGTTACTCCATGACCGTACCGGACAAGCTCAAAGGCTCGGGTTCATCCGCCCCTCTAACCCAGCCAACGACTCGGGATGCATCTTTTTAGGTGCATCCCTTTTTTCTTGGTCGCATGAAAAAAGCGCGGCCGAACCGACCGCGCTTTCCGACTTAATTGCAATCACCTGCGCCTATTTGCGCCAGATTGAGGCCAAGGCAGGATCTTCCTCTTCGCCTGTATATTTGCGGGTCTCGGCGCGGCCCACCACCATGTGGTGCACTTCATCCGGACCGTCCGCGAGACGCAAGGTCCGCTGATTGGCATAGAGGCGGGCCAGTGGGGTCCATTGCGAGACACCCGCGGCGCCATGCATCTGGATGGCCTGATCAATGATGCGGCAGACTTTCTCCGGCACCATGGCCTTGACCATGGAGATCCAGACCCGGGCTTCCTTATTGCCCAGCACGTCCATCGCCTTGGCCGCTTTCAGCACCATCATGCGCATGGATTCAATATCGATCCGGGCGCGTGAGACGATTTCAGT
>JBCCZH010000126.1:0-7768 GCA_039188075.1 Pseudomonadota bacterium | reverse complement strand
GGCATGGGCAATTTGGCGCCTGTGGATTGCATCCAGCGCATGCGATTCTCGAGATACCGGGTCAGAGTCCGCTGACGCACATCGAGATCGATCACACCGACCTTGCAGCCCATCCGCATGAGGGCAATGGCCAGGTGAATCGACACGGTCGATTTGCCGGCGCCGCCTTTTTCATTCCCAACAACGATAACCCGGCACTGTTTCTGTGCCGGGGTAGAAAGTGTCAGAGTGTCGGCGGAATCGCCTAAATGTCCGTATCCGTCGGCCATAGCCGGGAACTCTCTCCGTTAGGTCATTATGCTGCGTGTTGTTCGCGTTCTGCGAAGATCTCGTCTTCGAAGCTTGGTGCGTCATCGAACAGGAAGACACCCTCGCCACCGCTGATTTCTTCCTGGGCCGGAAGGTATGGCGCATCCGCTTCGCCATCAAACAGCATCTCATCATGGTGAAGCACAGCGCATGGTGCCAGCGTCGTTGCTTCAACCGGGAACGGGGTCTCGCCATGGATCAAGGCCAGGGCCTCGCGCAGATCCGACAAGCTCGCGGCCAGTCCGTTCATTTCGTTTGAAAGCTTCTTGCGTGCGCCTTCGATCGCCGCCTCAGAATCGAACAACCAGGCATCTTCTGCACCGGGTAAATGCCGTGTCTCTGGCTCAAGGCTGAATTTCGGCGTAGTCGGCCGAGCCTGCCTTGTGTAGAGGGTTGCACAAGCTGCGGTGAACAGCGCTTTCAGGCGGGGAAGGATGTGCTTTCTCATGCGTTAATGAATCGCCGCAAAGGGTTAACAGGTCGTTTACGAATTCGATTCTGGAGCGAATGTAATGATTAAATCTCCTGTCCGGGTGAAAACCTTGTCAGAGCTTCGCAAAATATTGCAGGACCACCGTCAGGCCGGGCGCCGGATCGGGTTTGTGCCCACCATGGGCGCGCTGCATGATGGACATGTTTCGCTGGTCAAGACCGCCAGGGCGCAATCGGACGTCACGGTGGTCAGTATTTTCGTCAATCCAACTCAATTTGCCCCGGGCGAGGATCTCGACACGTATCCGAGGACCGAGGAGGCTGATATTGCCCGGCTCAGCGCCGTCGGCACAGACATCGTCTACCTGCCGAGCGTCGAGGAAATGTACCCGGACGGGTCCAAGACCAATATTAGAGTCGAGGAAATGTCCGATCTCCTGGATGGCCAATTCCGGCCGCACTTCTTCTATGGGGTCGCCACAGTGGTGGCCCGGCTCTTCGTGCATGTCCAACCGGATCTGGCGGTTTTCGGAGAGAAAGATTATCAGCAGTTGCAGATCATTCGCCGTATGGTTCGTGATCTCGGCTTTCCGATTGATGTCATTGGCGGTGAGACGGTGCGCGATGCGGATGGCTTGGCGCAGTCGTCGCGAAATACATATTTGTCGGAGACCGATCGTCAGACCGCAAATGTCATGAGCGCGGCTTTGCATCGCGCGCGCTGTCGGATCGCCATCGGCGTGCCGGTTAAGGACGCACTGGACGAAGCGCGGCAGCGAATCGCTTCGGCCGGATTTCGGGCATTGGATTATGTCTCCGCCGTTGATCCCATGACGCTTGTCGACTTGCCAGATAAGGCGGTCGCGCCTGGTCAGGTTGGCCGCGTGCTGGGCGCTGGCTGGATGGGGCAGACCCGGCTGATCGATAATATGGGATTTCAGCGCGATTGATCACAAGTTGGGGACATCGCGACGGAAGGTCTTGTCGCGGCGATCTGCCTGACGCAGAGGTCAATACGTAGCTCTGGAGGACGCCATGATCCGTGTTTCGAAATTTCGCTTTGCCTCGCCGCAGACACTGATGGGGAGCGCCGCCTTGCTGACCCTGGCCGCTTGCGCGACGCCCGTTATCGACACCGAACCTGTCGTGGCGGATGCCCCGCCAATTGTCGAAGCTGTGGATGTTCCAGCACCACTGGCCGCGCCGGCCTTTTCGGAGGACGGGATTGCCGCCCTGGAAGCCACGATGGCCCAATATGTCGCCGATGGACGTCTCTACGGCATTCATACCCGTCTCGTGCAACGCGGCGAGGTGATCAGCGATTTTAAGACAGGGCTCCGCGGCCTCGAGGCCCAGGCGCCGATCGAGGATGACACAATCTATCGCATCTATTCGATGACCAAGCCGGTTACCGGCGTTGCGATGATGATGCTCTATGAGGAGGGCAAGTTCGAGCTCGACGACCCGGTCTCGAAATTCGTGCCGGAATTCGAAAATCTGAAAGTTCTGGGCGGCGTCAATGAGGATGGTTCGGCCGTCCTGGTCGACCTTGAGCGTCAGCCGACCATGCGGGAATTGATGTCCCACACATCTGGGTTCGCGTACGGTCTTGGCGGGGCCGACCCGGCCAATTCTGCCTTCCGTGATCAGAAGATTCTCGAATCCCCGGACACCCAGACCTTTATCGACAAGGTCGCCGGCGTGCCCTTGCTGTTCCAGCCGGGCGAGGCGTGGTTCTATAGCGTTGGCATGGATATTCAGGGCTATATTATCGAGAAACTCTCCGGACAAAGCTTTGGCGACTATCTCCAGAGCCGCATGTTCGGCCCGCTCGGCATGACCGATACCGGCTTCTATGTGCCGGATGAGAAGTATGACCGGCTCAGCGAAGTCTATGGCTTTGATCCGGAATCCGGCGCGATGGTGCCGGTGCCATTTCCAGGCGTCATGTTCCGAAAGGAGACGGTCGCGTTTGAATCTGGCGGCGGTGGCCTAGTCTCGACCATGGATGATTATGGCCGGTTCTCGCAAATGCTGGTCAATCAGGGAGAACTGGACGGCGTTCGTATCCTCAAACCGGAAACGATTGAACTGATGCGGACCAATGTCCTGCGCGACGATCAGTTCCTGTCATCGCTCGGCATCAATCAGGGCGATGTCTATCCGGGCCTCGGCATGGGGTTGACCATCGGAACGGTCGAAGATCCGGACGCCGTGCCAAGCGTGATTCCGGCCAGCTCCTATTTCTGGAGCGGCGCGGCCAGCACCTGGTTCTGGGTCGATCCGGTCAATGAACTCTACTTCATTGGCATGGTGCAGGTGTTCGACAATAACAATCCTAACGGGCCGCTGGAATTGCGAGAAACATCCAGCGCCGCCGTCTATGGGGCATTGAGCAGCGAATAGGGCGTCTAGCCTTCGTCACTGTCTTCCATCCAGGCTTCGACCGTGCCTTTGAGCTTCAGGGTGAGTGGATTGCCTTTGCGATCCACCGCCTTGCCGGCGGCGACTTTGACCCAGCCTTCGGAGATACAATATTCCTCGACATTGGTTTTCACTTCACCATTGAAGCGAATGCCGACCCCGCGCAGCAAAAGCTGCTCGTCATAATACGGGCTGTTCGGGTTCACGCTCAGGCGGTCAGGCATTTGATCAGTCATGAGGCCGCTTTAAGCTGATCTGGCGGATCCGATCAAGCACCTGAATGATCAACGAAGCGGGCAAGTTTTGCGACCAGTTCAGCCTGCCGGTTGGTTTCTGTCTTTTGCAGGATGCTTTTTATGTGCGACCGCACGGTTTCAACCGAGACATCCCGGTCAGCGGCGATGGTGCTGACCGACTTTCCCAGGAAAATGAGATTGGCGACGATGCTCTCCGTCGGGGTGAGGTCGAAGATTTGCTGGATCAGATCCTGGTCGAGAATGAGCGGTCGATCGATCCGCTCGCAAACGAGGAGGGCATGTCCAGCCTCTGGCCCGGCCAGGGTGAAAGCCGGCTTGGGAAAGACCCGGCATAGCCACTTTTCCTGCCGCTGGGCGGATGTCAGCGCGAATGCCCCGCCAACAATCCCCATATGCGTGCCGATGGCCCGTCGCAGGGCTTTGCGATCTGACTCTGATTGCAGGATAAGTTTGAGAGACCCATCGATCCTCGCAGACACAGATTGCACCATTTGTTCAAACAGCGCGTTGCTGTTTCGGACTCGCCCCGGATAATCGAGGATTGCGACGGCCTTGTGGGTTCCGAACAGGTCGACCGTGCTGCGGACATTTTGCGTCTCGATCAGGGAGGCAAATTCCAGCACAGGCGCGCAAACCGCAGACGCGAGCTCATGCAGATGCGCCTCGTCATCATTAAACGCGTCTCCTGAAATCCGTCGGTGGAGCGCAATCCCGGCCGTCATCTCTGAATTGTGGATGACCGGCACACCAGAAAAATGGCCGAGTCCGGCCGGCAGGATCAGCTCCTGATACGTTTGGTCGGTATGGATGCGATCATATGAGATGAAATCTTTATCGCGGGTGGCTTTGCCCTGGATCATAAAGGGCGTCGCCAGGACACGCGGATTGATATCCTGATAAAGCGCCTCGGTCGGGCCGATATCAGCGTCCAGATCGACAGAGAAGGTCGATCGCATCAGTGTGCGATTGCGCTGCGCGACCATGAGCTGGCTGACAGGGGCGCCGCACAATTCAGCAAATGCCTGAAGGGCAGGTTGCAATGCAGAATCGTCAAAGATGGCTTCTAGGAAGAGCTTCTGAAGAGTTTGAAAGTCTGCTTTTTGTCCCACCGTCGAACTCGCATCGCATTGGTATAAAACTTAAATCCAATGTCCAAGTCCTGGCAAGTAAAAGTCCGTCATTGCGAAAATTCAATCTTATCCCCTATTTGGGGGACGAAGGGCGGGGTGTTTCCTGCTTACCTGGTCTGGCTTCAAGCGATCGCAGAAGCTTGCAAGCGACCTTTCCTCCCGTGGGCTGGGTGGGGGCAAAGACCCGGTCTCCTCTACGGATTTCGGTCGCACACTCTACAGGGCTTTGAAGGTGCAGTGATGTACACTTCAAAGCCCGATCAGAGCGCATCCAGTTCCACTTGGAGTTTTGCAGGCGCCGCATGCCGCCAGGACATTTTGAGCGCGGACAGGGCGGTTGTCTCATCAGACGCGGACAGCTGAATCGTCGTCGCGCCCTTGTCACCCCATTTGTTCGGAACCTTGGAGAAAATACCGGGCTCAGCCGCGATCAACATTTCCTGTTCCTCCGGGGTCAGGAAGACGTTCGCACTGCCATCAGATTCCAGCAGCGTCGCGATCGTCTTTCCGCGCGGGGCATCGACACGAAAGCTGGCGCGCTCGAAATGCGGCTTCTCGATCGCATAGGGCAGGGACAGAGCCAGGGTCCGAAATTCATCAACTGTCATGGCACTATCCTCCCGTGTGTGTGCCAACAACATACAGGAAAGAGCCGCCTTTGATGAGGGGGATGATCCGCTCGGCCACATCGCGTTCCAGCGCCGGACACCCCCAACTGCGCCCGAGGATCTTGCGCTCGGCATGCACATAGTCCGCACCATGAATGACGATCAGGCGCTTCTCGGCGAGATTATTCTGCGGGCTGAGGCCCTTCAGTTTGAGCGACAGCCCGTGCGCGCCATAATAGGTCTTGCCGGTGACGAAGGCGCCGAGCGAAGTCATTTTCGAGCCTTCAATGTTCGAGAACCGATCGGCCATGCCGTCATAATCCGGATCCGAGCCGCGGCCATGCGCGACCAGAAAGCTTTCGGCGCTCATATCGCTTGTGTCGATCAGGAAATAGCGCGGGACATTTGACGGCGCGCGATAATCGATCACGCTGATATAGCGATCATTGCCAATCTCGCTTTTCGCATCTGCTTTGGCCGCCATGGCTTCGCGCAGCAAGGCATCGCCCAGCAGGTCCGATGCCGGTGTGGCGGAGGCCAGGCCAGCAAACCCGCTCAAAACGAGCAGTGCGAAGATCCCCTTATACGCAGAAAGCATGTCACGATTAATGACATGCTTTCCGGCTAAATTATGTCTATCGGGAGCGGCTTAGAACACGCGTGGGCGTTCGGGCTTGTCGACGTGCAGACCACACTCATTCTTGTCCTGACCAGCCCAGCGACCGGAACGAATATCATTCGGGTCCTCAGCCGGCTTGGTGCAAGGCCAGCAGCCGATCGATGGATAGCCTTGAGCCACCAGCGGGTGACGTGGCAATTCACGACGCTTGAAATAGGCCTGAACATCTTCCTGGGTCCAGTTGGCCATAGGGTTCACCTTGAACCGGCCAGCGGCGTGCTCAAACACAGGCAGCGACATGCGGGCGCCGCCGTGGAAGCGTTTGCGACCGGTTATCCAGGCATTGAAGCCTTCTAGAGCCGGCTCGAGCGGACGCACCTTGCGCAAGGCACAACAGGCGTCCGGATCGGTTTTCCAGAGTGTATTTTTCGGGTCTTCCGCCAAGCGCTCGTGTTCAGATGGCGCAATCTCGCGCACATTGGTCAGACCGAGGCGCTCGATCAGCTCATCCTTATAGTCCAGCGTCTGCGGGAAATGCATGCCGGTTTCGAGGAAGACGATTGGCAGGTCCGGATCAACATCCGAGATCAGCGCCAGCATCACCGCGCTTTCGGCCCCAAAGCTCGACACATAAGTCATCTCGCCCATCCATTCGCGCAGGATCGAAGCCCGCAGGATGGTTTGAGCGGATGCGTCGCGAAGTTCATCATTCAAGCGCTTGAGGCGCTGATCGACGTCTTCTTCGATCCGCAAACTGATGTCTGAATAGGGCATGCGCCTTAGACCTTGGTGTGGCGCCTCGAAAAGACAGAAGTCTGACCGTCCGCGGCAGGTTGATAGAACGCGGAATATTCTTCCAGCGCTTTCACAACATGAGGTAGGTCGGCCCTTGTGGTCTGATAAGCGTCAAACCCTGAACGGTTCATATAGAGAATCTGATCGGTCAGGACATGGCCCACCGCGCGCAGCTCCCCGGCATAGCCCAAACGCCGTCTGAGCAGCTGCGCCTGACTGTAGCCGCGGCCATCCGTATATTTAGGAAAATCTATTTCAATCAATGCGATACGGTCGAGATAAGGCGTCAAATCATGCGGATCATCGGCCGGCGCGAGGCGGATTCCAATCTGCTGATTTCGGGCCAGCAGCGCGTCCGCGTCATCTATTAGCTTAGCTAAAGGGACTGTTACACATCCTGAAGATGGAAGCTCGGTCTCATCTTCATAGAAGGTCCAGGTGTCTTCAATTTCGGCACCGTCTTTAATCAGTGGCATAGATTGCCTCCTGGAAGGGTTCGACGCCGACGCGTTCGACCGCTTCAATGAACCTTTCGTCTGCACCGGTGCGCAGCTCGCGATAGGTGTCAACAATCGTCTTCACCGCGCCGGGCACCTCTTCGTGCCGCAAGGCCTTGCCGATAATCTGACCGACCGCCGCTTTCTCATCGGCCCGACCGCCGAGCGAGATCTGGTAATATTCCTCGCCTTTCCGGTCGACGCCGAGAATGCCGATATGACCGACATGATGGTGGCCGCAGGCATTGATACAGCCTGAAATATTGATGTGCAGCTTGCCGATATCCTGCTCATAGGCTGAGTCGGAAAAGACTTTCTGGATTTCCTGACCAACCGGGATCGACCTTGCATTGGCGAGGTTACAATAATCCAGGCCCGGGCAGACAATCATGTCTGTGATCAGGCTCTCATTCGCCGTCGCGAGGCCTGCTGCATCGAGTTCGCGATAGACGTTATAGAGATCATCGAGCGCAATGTGCGGCAGCACGACATTCTGGGCATGTGTGACACGGATATCGTCAAACCCGTAAGTCTCAGCCAGGTGTGCCATGACCGCCATCTGGCTGTCTGTGGCGTCGCCGGCCAGCCCGGCAATCGGTTTCAGGCTGATCGTCACGGATGTGTATCCGGCAACCTTGTGAGGGTGCAGGTTCACCTTGGCCCAATTGGCAAAGGCCGGATCGGCCGCCTTGGCGCG